>NZ_SIJL01000010.1 GCF_004307015.1 Thermus thermamylovorans | reverse complement strand
GGTGAATATCCGAAAAGGGGGAAAAACCCAGATATAGCCCGTACTGAGTGGCCAGCCCGTCAAGTCGACTGCGAATATGGGGCCCAAACATCTTTGGACAAAGATCGTCAGCATCCATCAGCACCAGTACTCCTTGCGCACCCATGCGCTTGAAGTACTGCAAGACCCGTTGCCATTCTGTGCTATTGAGCGTCTCCTTTTTGTCCAAGGCTTTGCCCCTCGAGAGTCGATAGGGTCGACCCGTCAAGGAAATGTAGGGACATATCAATCTCCAAAGAATAGGTACTGACTCAACCTCGCCTTGCCCTTCTACAATAATTCCGATCTTTCTCGACATCTACTCTACTCTGAGGGGGTAGAAGAGAGGAGTCTCTTTGTCGCTTTCAAGCGACTCTTCAAAAGAAAGCTGCTCGTTCCTCAACAATTCCCCTAGGGTAAAAAGATGCTCCCGAACCATGTGCCTTTGTTGGGGGTGAATTTGGCGAATAAAAGTCTTCCCTCTTATCATTTCTGCAATGAATACCCTATCCGGATCAAGCTCCGGATGATCCAATAAATCTGGGCTATGTGTAGTAACGAGAATCGGCTTTTCACTGGCCGCCTCTAAAAGACCATCGGTGAGTTTACGCATAGCAGCAGGGTGGAGTGCCACCTCGGGTTCCTCAATCGCCACCATAGAAAGCCCTGGCTGAAAGGCAGCAACAAGCAAAGCCGTAGCTCTAAGTGTTCCGTCGGACATAGAGTGGGCCATAAAGCGCCAAGCGTTCTTGTTATCCCATTCTTGTTTAAATTCTAACGTTTCTTTTGGGCCCAGGCTTTTCTTGTACACATCCTCTAAACCAGGAATCAACGCGGAGAGGTATTCCTTAATGCGAACCTTGCGGTCGTCCGGAAGCCGATCCAATGCCGAGGCCAGGTTTCTTCCGTCTCGGCGTAGAAACGGGTAGGGGTCAGGGTCTTGAAGCTGCCGAATTGCTTCTGGGTTGGGGTTGTAACCGGCAATCCGTGTGAGCGTGAGATACAAGTCCTTAAGTCCGGGTTCCCCAGTTACTGAACGAAGAAAGAGGTCATCCTGCCTGGGTTCGGCGGAGAAGGAGCGGGATGCTTCTATAAGTTTTCCACCACGCACCTCGTACGAAACGAGGGTATCACCGGGCGGCAAGTTACGCACAATTCTAGCACTTTCCCTTACAACAACATAGTCTCTCTCCCTTGGGCCAACCTCAAAAAAATAGATAGCATTTACCTCAATCTTCTCATCTCCCCAAAATATAGAGTCTTTAAGATGTACTTCTAACGAAAAATTAGGGGGGCGACGACTAGCCCTCCGACGAACCTCTTCGACTCCACCCCGCTCTCGTAAAGCATATTCCAAGCGCACATTAAGTGCGTCCGCAACGAACCGGAGGGCATCTACCACATTGCTTTTCCCTGCACCGTTCCGGCCCACAAGAACAGTCAACCGCTCTAGAGGCAAGTCAACCTGATGTAGACTTTTGTAATTCTTTGCCTTAAACCGGCTTAGAAGCATGTTGACCCCATTCTACCACCGTAGGTGCCACCTGTCCTATGAGGACATACCCTTCAACTCCCTCCACCTCCGCCCACACCGTCTCCCCCGGCCGGGCGGGGCCGGAGAGCCGGGCCTCGTAGTAGTCAGGGGTGTGGCCCAAGGCCAAGCCGTTCTGGATTCTCTCCACCAAGACCTCCACCTGGCTCCCCAGCTTGGACCTCATGCGTTCCTCCGCCAGACGCTGGGCCAAAGCGATGATCTCCTTGGTGCGCCGCTTGCGCACCTCCGGCGGCACCTGGGGCATGGCCGCGGCCCGGGTCTTGGGCCGGGGGGTGTAGGTGAAGGCGTGGACCCGGGTGGGCCGGAGCTCTTCCAGGAAGGCCAGGGTCTCCCGGTGCTCCTCCTCGGTCTCCGTGGGAAGCCCGGCGATCACGTCGGTGGTGAGGGCAAAGCCGGGGATGAGCTCGTAGGCCCGCTGGACCAGGGCTCGATAGTAGGCCTTGTCGTAGCGGCGGCCCATGAGCCTCAGGAGGCGGTCCGAACCCGTCTGCAGGGAGAGGTGCAGGTGGGGCCGCACCTCGGGGGCATACCGGGCGAGGACCCGGAGGAGGTCCTCCCCCGTGTCCTCGGGCTCGAGGGAGGAAAGCCGCACCTTGGCCCCCAGATGGTAGAGGTCCTCCACCAGGCCCGCAAGGCCCTTGGGATGACCCCGGTAGCTGCCGAGGCGCACCCCGGTGAGGACGATCTCCTTCACCCCCACCCGCAGGAGGGCCTCGGCCTCGGCCAGGGCCTCCCTATAGTCCCGGTGGCGCTCCTTGCCCCTGAGGCGGGGGATGATGCAGTAGGCGCACCCCGCCTGGCAGCCGTCTTGCACCTTGAGGAAGGCCCGCACCCGGCCGTTCAAAAGCCCCCTTTCCCCCGCCCCCCAGAACGCGTTGGGGGGGGTGGTGATGGGGTCCGAGGGGAGGCCGAAGCGCTCCAGGATCACCCTGGGAAGCTCCGCCTTGCGGCTGTTGGGCACCACGGCATCCGCCCCCAGTTCCCGCACCGCCTCAGGGGAGAGTTCGGCGTAGCACCCGGTGACCACGATGAAAGCCCCTGGATTGGCCCGCCTCGCCCGGCGGATCTCCTTGCGGGCGTCCGCCTCGGCGGTGGTGGTCACCGCGCAGGTGTTGATGACCACCAGGTCGGCCCCCGCCTCCAGAGGGACCACCTCCGGCTCCAGGGCCTTGAGGAAGCCCAGGAGGGCCTCGGTCTCCACCTGGTTTACCTTGCACCCCAGGGTGCGGAAGGCCGCGCGCACCCTTCCTATTCTTGGTAGGCTTGGGGGATCTAGTCAACGCAGGTGCCAACTGTGACCCTTCCCACTTGCCGCCGGACCCCATGAGTAGTAGGATGCAGCCTGTTCACCCCAAGATGTGGGGGGAAGCCTCGAGGGGGATGTATGGAGCGCCGTTCCGAAGTACCTATGCCGACCTTCGACGAGCACGCCCAGGCCATCGCCAAGCGCCAGTACCTGCAGGAGGGGGACGGGGACATCCTGGGCATGTTCCGCCGGGTGGCCCGGGAGATCGCCAAGGTGGAAAGGCCGGAGGACCGCGCCTTTTGGGAGGAGCGCTTCTTCGAGCTCATGAGCTCCAAGCGCTTCTCCCCCGGGGGGCGGATCCTGGCGGGGGCGGGCACCCCCCACGGCAACCTCCTCAACTGCTTCGTGCAAGGGGCCACGGAAAACCCCCCGGAGAGCTTCGCCGGGATCATGGAGGTGGCCAAGAAGCTGGCCCTGGTCACCAAGGTGGGTGGGGGGAACGGGGTCAACCTGGACCCCTACCGCTCCCGGGGGAACCGCAAGCGCCAGGCGGTGCGGGGGGTGGCCTACCTGGCCGCGGGGCACCCGGACGTGGAGGACTTCATCCGGGGCCTCATGCGCCCCCCCACCAATCCCGACGGCGCCAAGGAGGAGATCGCCCTCAAGAACTTCGTGCGGGTGGTCTACGGGGAGCTAGCCCCCGAGCTCAAGGCCCTGGCGGAGCGCCACGGGGTCCTCACGGTGAAAGAGCCCCCCAAGGAGCGCATCCTGGTGCCGGACGACATGGGGGGCATCATCGAGGCCGCCAAGGAGGCCGCGGACCTGGCCCGGCGGGGCCAGGAGCCCCACGTGGACTTTAGCCTCCTCCGGCCGGAAGGGGCCCCCATCCGGGGCTCCGGGGGGACCAGCTCGGGGCCGGTGAGCTTCCTCTTCGAGATCTTCGACCACTTCCTGGAGTGGGCCGCCCTGGGGGCGGAGGGGGCGGGACCGGTGGCCACCCTGCGCTACGTGTACGCCCCCGTGCTCCGGGTGGTGCGCCAGGGAGGCACGAGGAGGGGTGCGGGCATGGCCACCCTCGCCATCGAGCACCCCGACCTCCTGGACTTCCTCACCGCCAAGGATCTGGACCGGGAGAAGGCCGAGGGGGACATCTCCACCTTCAACATCTCCGTCCTGGTCACGGACGCCTTCATGAAGGCCCTGGAGGAGGACGCCCTCTGGCCCGTGGCCCCCGTGGAGGTGCCCGGCAAGTACTACCCCCACCCGGTGGAGGGCCCCTACACGGGGAAGGTGCCCGAGCTCCCCGAGCGGGGGGACGGGGCCAAGCCCGTGCCCCTCTACGGGGGCAAGGTGCCCGCCCGCTGGCTCTGGCACGAGATCGCCTGGCACGCCTGGGCCACGGGGGAGCCGGGCCTCATCTTCGTGGACCGGATCAACGGGCTTTCTGCCCTCAAGGGTTTGGGCGAACGCTACCAGATTCGCTCCACCAACCCCTGCTTCGTAGGCCCCACCCGCATCCCCACCGAGTACGGCCTGGTGCCCATCGCCGAGCTGGCTGAGAAGGGGAGCTTTTTCCTGGTCACCGACAACCGCGCCCCCTTTGGGGGGATGGGCCAGCCCCTGCCGCAGACGGGCACCGCCGTGCGCCGGGCGGCCAAAGCCTTCTTCACCGGAACGAAGCCCGTGGTGCGCCTCAGGACCCGGGAGGGCCTCGAGCTCACCCTCACCCCCGACCACCTGGTCCTCACCCCAGAAGGCTACCGGGAAGCGGGGGCGCTGAAGCCGGGGGATCGCGTCCTGGTGCAAAGCGGGGAGGGACTTTTCCCCAAGGAAGACCTCCTCCCTGCCCCCGCCCTGGCGGTGGCCCGGGAACGGGTGGCCGCCGCGGGAAGCCGGAGTGGGCGGGGCCGGGAGGATGTGAAGGGCCAGTACGCCCGCCTGCCCACCCGTTGGAGCCCGGAGCTGGGCGCGGCCCTGGGCTGGCTTCTGGGCGATGGGTACCTGCGGGAGGATGGGGTGGGGTTCTACTTCTCGCGAAAGGACTACGAGGAGGTGTCCTGGCTTCCCACCCTGCTCCAGGACTGGTTCGGAGGAGGTACCCTCCAAGAAACCCCCTCCAACACCTACCACCTCCACTTCAACCGGATTCCCGCCGAGTTCTTCCAAGCCCTGGGGGTGAAGCCCGCCAAGGCCACGGAGAAGCGGGTTCCCGAAAGCCTCTTCCGGGCGCCCCGGGAGGCGGTGGTGGGGTTCTTGCGGGGCCTCTTCAGCGCCGATGGCTCGGTCCAGGTCAACCCCAGCAAACAGGACGCCACCATACGCTTGGCCTCCTCCAGTCTGGGGCTTCTGCAAGACGTCCAGCTTCTCCTCCTCAACCTGGGCATCTACGGGAAAATCCACCGGCGGCGGGCGGCGGGAGAAAAGCTCCTCCCCGATGGCCGGGGAGGCCACAAGGCCTACCCCGTGGCCGAGCAGTACGAGCTCATCCTGGGAGCGCAAAGCCGCGACCGCTTCGCCGAGGTGGTGGGCTTTCTCCAGCCGGAAAAGCAGGCGAAGCTCCGGGCCTTCTTGCGGGAACGCCCTAGGGGAAGCTACCGCAAGCCCTTTGTGGCCACGGTGGCCTCGGTGGAGGCCGCAGGTACGGCGCCTGTGTACGACCTCACCGAACCGGTCACCCACAGCCTGGTGGCAGGTGGGCTCGTCTGCCACAACTGCGGGGAGATCCCCCTCACCGTGGGCGAGCCCTGCGACCTGGGGGCCCTGAACCTGGCCGCCTACGTGCGGGACGGGGAGTTCCAGATGGCGGAGTTCCGCCAGGACGTCCACACCGCCATTCGCTTCCTGGACAACGTGCTGGACGCGAACCAGTTCGCCCTCGAGGACAACGAGGAGGCGGCCAAGCGCTTGCGCAGGCTCGGCCTCGGGGTCATGGGCCTGGCGGACGCCCTCATCCGGATGGGCCTCCCCTACTCCTCGGAGAAGGCCCGGGAGAAGGTCTACGCGATCATCTCCGCCCTGCGGGAGGAGGCCATAAGGGCCTCGGAGGCCCTGGCCGAGGAGCGGGGCCCCTTCCCCCTCTACGAGGAACACCGGGAATACTTCCAGGCCCTGGGGGTGAGGCCGAGGCGCAACGTGGCCGTCCTCACCGTGGCCCCCACGGGCACCACCAGCATGCTCATGGGGGTCAGTAGCGGCATCGAGCCCGTCTTCAGCCCCTTCGTCTGGCGCAGGATTGGCGGGGAGTACAAACCCCTTCTGCACCCCCTCTTCGTGGAGCTCATGGAGGCCTACCCGTCCCATCCCGATTACGCCAGGGACGGCGGGTGGGACTGGGAGAAGATCATCGCCGCCATCCAGGAGGACGGCCACGGCTCGGTGAAGCGCCTTCCCTTCGTGCCCGAAGCGATCCGGGAGGTCTTCGAGTGCGCCCACGACATCAGCCCCCTGGACCACGTGCGCATGCAGGGGGCGGTGCAGCGGGCCTTCGACGCCGAGGGCCTGGCGGGCAACAGCCTCTCCAAGTGCATCGCCAAGGGCACCCTAATACCCACCTCCCGGGGGCTTATCCCCGTAGAGGACATCGCGCCTCCGCACCCAGAGGACACCTTTGTCCCCGTGGAGGGGCTCTACACCGCCGAGGGGTACCGCATCACGGCCCATTACTACGCTGGGAAAAAACGGGCGGTGAGGATTCGCCTGGATAACGGTGCGGAACTCGTGGGGGCTTGGGAGAGCCATCGGGTGCTCACCCCCGACGGTTGGCGCCTCATGCGGGACCTCTCGCCCGGGGATGTGGTGCTGGGCAAGCTGGTGCCCTCTCACGGCCCGGGGGGCGCCCCCCTTCCGCAGGATTACCCTCTCCTGACCAATGCCAACAACCTGCCCCTGCCCGAACACATGTCCCCTGATCTGGCCCTCTTCCTGGGCATGATGGCCGCGGATGGGTCCACGGTGGAGAGCACGGGCTTTGTGGGCATCGCCACCAAGAGCGAGGAGGTAGAGGCGGTATTCCGGGATGTGGTCCAGAAGCTCTTCGGGGTCCAACCCAGGTGTACCCTGGACCGGCGCACCGGGGTACGCAACCTGTACCTGACTTCCCGGCGCCTGGTCCGCTTCGTGGAGGACCTGATCGGCAAAGGGGCCCGGAACAAGCGAACCCCCCACCAGATCCTGCAGGGCAGCCCCGAAGAGAAGCTGGCCTTCCTCCGAGGGCTCACCCTCGACGGGTACGCCCGGCCTGACCTTGGCCTGGTGGTCTATGAGGGGCGGAGCCAGCGCCTGGCCTACGAGGCGGCGGAGCTGGCCCGCAGTTTCGGTCTGCCCACGGTCCACCAAGGGCGCAAACGGGTGGAAGGGCCGAAGGAACGCTACCTCGTCCACTCCGTGGTGGTTTCGGGCCCCCTGCAGGACCTCATCCTGCCCGTGGAGGCCCACAAGCGTATACCTAGGGTGGAGAAGCTCTACCGGGTCTTCGTCCCCGAAGCCCTGGTCGCCTCCTCGCACGTGGGCACGGGCCACCCGGGATACGCCAACCTGAAGTCCATACGCCAAAGGCGGGTCCAGGTGGCCTACAACCGGACCGCGGATCGCCTGGGCTGGCCCACGGAGACCCTGGCCTACCGGGTGGTGGAGGTGCGGGAGGCGGGCGAAGAGGAAATGTACGACATCGAGGTGGACGCGGTCCACAGCTACGTGGTCAACGGGGTGATCTCCCACAACACCATCAACCTGCCCAACCACGCCTCCGTGGAGGACGTGGAGGCCGCCTACGCCGAGGCCTACCGCACNAGGACGTGGAGGCCGCCTACGCCGAGGCCTACCGCACGGGGTGCAAGGGGATCACCGTCTACCGGGATGGCTCCCGGGAGTTCCAGGTGCTCACGGTCAAAAAGGAGGAGAAGAAGGCCGAGCCCACCCCCGAGCCCGGGGCGGACCTTGGTCACGGGCAAAGCCCGTACCTTGGTCACGGGCAAAGCCCGTACCTTGAGGCCCAGGAAGCCCCGTCCTCCAAAGCGGCCTCCCCCGCCAAACCCGGACAGCCGGTCTATGAGCGTCCGGGGAGGCTTTTGGGCTTCACCGACATGGTCAAGCTCCTCTCCCCCGACGGGGGCAAGCGGAGCTTCCTGGTCACGGTGAACCTGCTGGGGGACAAGCCCATCGAGGTCATCCTCACCTCGGGGAAGGCGGGGGATGAGGCCAACGCCGACTCCGAGGCCCTGGGCCGGGTGGTGTCCATCGCCCTGCAGTACGGGGTGCCCCCCGAGGCCCTGATCCGTACCCTTCGGGGGATCAACGGCGGGCTTTACGGCACCTACCAGGGGAGGCTGGTGTCCAGCAAGGCCGACCTCATCGCCGTGGCCCTGGAGACCATCCCGGAGGCCTTCAAGGGCACCCCGGCGGCCCCGCCCCAGCCGACGGCGGAGCCCCTCCCGAGCCTCTCCGGAGGCGGCATAGAGCTGGCGGGAGCCAGCCCGTGCCCGTCCTGCGGGGAAAAGGCCCTGGTACGGGAGGAGGGGTGCTGGAACTGCCAGGCCTGCGGCTACTCCAAGTGCGGGTAGGGCGCTGGGCGCTAGAGGCCGGGCCCTTTGGCCCGGCCTTATACTTTCCCCATGGGCGTCCGGGTGAAGATCTGCGGCCTCACCCGCCTCGAGGACGCCCTCCTGGCGGAGGCCCTGGGGGCCCATGCCCTGGGCTTCGTCCTCGCCCCCGGCTCCAAAAGGCGCATCTCCCCGGAAACCGCCCGGACCATCTCGGAGGCTTTGGGGCCCTTCGTGGTGCGGGTGGGGGTCTTCCGGGACCAGGGGCCGGAGGAGGTGCTCAAGCTGATGGAGGCGGCCCGGCTCCAGGTGGCCCAGCTCCACGGGGCCGAGCCCCCGGAGTGGGCGGAACGGGTGGGGCGCTTTTTCCCGGTGGTCAAGGCCTTCTCCCTGGAGGGCCCGGCCAGGCCCGAGTGGGCGGCGTACCCGGCCCAAGCCCTCCTCCTGGACGGGAAAGCCCCCGGAAGCGGGGAGGGCTACCCTAGGGCTTGGGCCCGGCCCCTCCTGGAAACCGGGGCCAGGGTCATCCTGGCGGGGGGCCTCACCCCGGAGAACCTGGGGGAAGTTCTTCCCCTAAAACCCTACGCCCTGGACCTGGCCAGCGGGGTGGAGGAGGCCCCGGGGGTGAAGAGCCCGGCGCGGCTCAGGGCCCTCTTCGCCCGCCTGGAAGCCTGGAACCGGGGCGTATGATGGGGGCGTGATCGGCAGGAAGCACCCCCTCTTTCCCTACCTCGAGGCCATGCTGGAGGCCGCCCACCTGGCCCAGGGCATCCACCGCTACTACCTGGAACGGGGCTTCACCCAGGGCACCAAGTCCGGCCCCACCGACCTGGTGACCCAGGCGGACCGGGAGTCGGAGGAGGCCATCAAGGAACTCCTCCTCCTTCGCTTTCCTGAGGCGGGCTTTTGGGGGGAAGAGGGGGGAAGCGAGGGCGGCAAGGCCCTGCGTTTCATCGTGGACCCCCTGGACGGCACGGTGAACTACGCCCATGGCTTTCCCTTCTACGGCGTTTCCATCGCCCTCGAGGTGGAGGGCCAGATCCAGGTGGGCGTGGTCCTGGATACCAGCCGGGACGAGGCCTTCTACGCGGTGCGGGGGCAAGGGGCCTTTCTAAACGGCCGGCCCATCCGGGTCACGGAGCGGGGGGAGCTTCTGGGCAGCCTCCTCGCCACCGGCTTCCCCTACGACGTGGCCCGGGATCAGGAAAACCTCACCTACTTCCAGCGGGCCCTGGCCAAAGGGCTTCTCGTGCGCCGCCCCGGGGCCGCCGCCTTGGACCTGGCCTACGTGGCCGCGGGGCGCCTGGAGGGCTTCTGGGAGGTGAAGCTCAACCCCTGGGATGTGGCCGCGGGCTGGCTTTTGGTGGAGGAGGCGGGGGGAAAGGTGACCGACCTGGAGGGGAAGCCCTACCGCCTGGGCCACCGCTACCTCGTGGCCAGCAACGGGCGCATCCATGAGGCCCTCCTCCGCACCCTCCTGGGCCAGGGCTGAGGGCCCCGTCGCGGCCCACGCCACGACGGGGGCCCCGAGAACGAGGACCCCTTCTCCTTTGCCCTGTGGGGCAGGGCCTGTGCGCGGGCGCCTAGGGCAGGAGGGCCAGGGCCACCTCCTGCCCCTGGGGGAGGAGGAAAGCCCGGACCCCGTCGGTGCCGAAGATGACGTAGGGCACCCGCCAGCGGGCCTCCTGGATGTCCCTGGGGCTGGGGAAGGCGGGGCCTTTGGGGTGGGAGTGGTAGATGGCGAGGAGGCTGAGCCCCGCCCCCTCCAGCTCCCTCAAGGCCCTAAGGAGGGCCAAGGGCTCGGCCAGGTAGCCCGTGAGGGGCTCGGGGTGGGCGTTGGGCAGGGGGAGGACCCTTTCCACCTCGCGCCTTCCCGCCCAAAGCCCCACCCCCTCCCGGGGGGCCTCCCGGGCCAGGTGGGCACGGGTGGCCTCCAAGACCCTCCTGGGCACGTAGAGCACCTGGGACAACCGCCCCTCCCTAGGCCCTATACTATGGGCACCAAGAAGGAGGGACCATGGCCAAGCTGGCTGCCCTGACCCGAACCGTCGCCCTGGTGGGCCATGCGGGAAGCGGCAAAACCACCCTCGCCGAGGCGCTCCTCCACAGGACCGGGGCCAAGGAGCGGATGGGCCGGGTGGAGGACGGCACCACCACCACCGACTACACCCCCGAGGCCAAGCTCCACCGCACCACGGTGCGCACCGGGGTGGCTCCCTTGAAGCACAAGGGGCACCGCATCTTCCTCCTGGACGCCCCTGGCTACGGCGACTTCGTGGGGGAGATAAGGGGGGCCCTGGAGGCCGCGGACGCCGCCTTGGTGGCGGTTTCCGCGGAGGCGGGGGTGCAGGTGGGCACGGAACGGGCCTGGACCGTGGCGGAAAGGCTTGCTCTCCCCCGCATGGTGGTGGTCACCAAGCTGGACAAGGGGGGGGACTACTACGCCCTCCTGGAGGACCTCCGGGCCACCCTGGGCCCCATCCTGCCCATCGACCTGCCCCTCTTCGAGGGGGGGCGCTGGGTGGGGCTCATCGACGTCTTCCACGGCAAGGCCTACCGCTGCCGGGACGGCCTCGAGGCCGAGGTGCCCCTGCCCGAGGGGGAGAGGGAGCGGGCGGAGCGCTTCCGCCAGGAGGTCCTCGAGGCCATCGTGGAGACGGACGAGGGCCTCCTGGAGAAGTACCTGGAGGGAGAAGAGGTTACGGGGGAGGCCCTGGAAAAGGCCTTCCACGAGGCGGTGCGCCAAGGGCTCCTCTTTCCCGTGGCCCTGGCCTCGGGCACCGAGGGGATCGGCATCCTGCCCCTTCTGGACCTCATCCTGGAGGCCCTGCCCTCCCCCGAGGAGCGCTTCGGGGAAGGTCCCGCCCTGGCCAAGGTCTTCAAGGTGCAGGTGGACCCCTTCATGGGCCAGGTGGCCTACGTGCGCCTCTACCGGGGCCGGCTGAAGCCGGGGGACGCCCTCTTGAGCGAGGCCGGGCCGGTGCGCCTCCCCCACCTCTACGTGCCCATGGGGAAGGACCTCCTGGAGGTGGAGGAGGCGGAGGGGGGCTACATCCTGGGCCTGCCCAAGGCGGAGGGGCTCCACCGGGGGATGGTCCTGTGGCAAGGGGAAAAGCCCGAAAGCGAGGCCGTGCCCTTTGCCCGCCTGCCCGACCCCAACGTGCCCGTGGCCATACGGCCCAAAGGCCGCACGGACGAGGCCAAGCTGGGGGAGGCCTTGAGGAAGCTTTTGGAGGAGGACCCGAGCCTAAAGCTGGAGCGCCAGGAGGAGACGGGGGAGTTCCTCCTCTGGGGCCACGGGGAGCTCCACCTCACCACCGCCAAGGAGCGCCTGGCGGGCTACGGGGTGGAGGTGGACTATAGCGTTCCCAAGGTGCCTTACCGGGAGACCATCCGCCGGGTGGCCGAGGGCCAGGGCAAGTATAAGAAGCAGACCGGGGGGCACGGCCAGTACGGGGACGTCTGGCTCCGCCTGGAGCCCGCCCCCGAGTACGGCTTCGAGTGGCGCATCACCGGGGGGGTCATCCCCAGCAAGTACCAGGAGGCCATCGAGGAGGGGATCCTGGAGGCGGCCAAGAAGGGGGTCCTGGCGGGCTACCCGGTGATGGGCTTCAAGGCCATCGTCTATAACGGCTCCTACCACGAGGTGGACTCCAGCGACCTCGCCTTCCAGATCGCCGCCAGCCTCGCCTTCAAAAAGGTGATGGAGCAGGCCAGTCCCGTCCTCCTGGAGCCCATCTACCAGATCAAGGTGCTGGCCCCTCAGGAACGGGTGGGGGACATCCTCTCCGACCTCCAGGCCCGCAGGGGGCGCATCCTGGGCATGGAGCAGGAGGGGGCTCTGGCGGCGGTGCGGGCCGAGGTGCCCCTCTCGGAGGTGTTGGAGTACTACAAGGCCCTCCCCAGCCTCACCGGGGGGGCGGGGGCCTACACCCTGGAGTTCAGCCACTACGCGGAGGTGCCCCCCCACCTGGTCCAGCGGATCGTGCAGGAGCGGAGGGCGGCGGAGGGCCAGTGACGCCCCCCCGCCGCCTTGGCGCCCTGGGCCCGGCGGGTTTCCCGCGGGGAGGGTAACCTGGGGGGAGGAGGCTTAGGGTCATGGCGGAAGTCCTCCCCCAGGCGCTCGCCCGGCTCCAGGAGGCCCTCGGCGGGGCCCTCTTCGGCCAGGAGGAGGCCATCGAGGCCCTCCTGGCCACGGTCCTGGCCCGGGGACACGCCCTCCTTGAGGGGGTGCCGGGCCTGGGCAAGACCCTTCTGGCGGAAAGCTTCGCCCAGGGAAGCGGCCTCAGCTACAAGCGCATCCAGTTCACCCCCGACCTCCTGCCCCAGGACCTCACGGGGAGCGAGGTCTTCCGGGAGGGGCGCTTTGAGTTCCTCAGGGGGCCCCTCTTCGCCCAGGTGGTCCTGGCGGACGAGGTGAACCGGGCCCCCCCCAAGGTGCAGTCCGCCCTCCTGGAGGCCATGCAGGAGCGGGCGGTGACCGCAGGGGGGGTGCGCCACCCCCTGCCCGAACCCTTCTTCGTGGTGGCCACGCAAAACCCTTTAGAGCTTGAGGGCACCTACCCTCTGCCCGAGGCCCAGCTGGACCGCTTCACCGCCAAGATCCCCTTCCGCCCCCCCAGGCGGGAGGTGTGGCTAAGGATCCTCACGG
This sequence comes from Thermus thermamylovorans, assembly GCF_004307015.1. Taxonomy (NCBI): domain Bacteria; kingdom Thermotogati; phylum Deinococcota; class Deinococci; order Thermales; family Thermaceae; genus Thermus; species Thermus thermamylovorans. The sequence continues at coordinate 79,327 of NZ_SIJL01000010.1, read as the reverse complement.
AAGAGCCAAAGGTACCTGAGCCCCAAGGGGTGGACTTCCTCAGGGCCCAGGCCGAGGCGCGGGAGGTGCGGGTGGCCAAGGAGGCCCTGGAGGCCATCACCCACGTGGCCTTCCTCACCGGAGAGGACGGGCGCCTGCGCATGGGCCTCTCCCCCCGGGGGGCTAAGGCCTGGCTGGCCCTGGCTCGGGCCCTCGCCTACCTGCGGGGCAAGCCCCTGGTGGACTGGAAGGAGCTCAAGGACGCCGCCTTCCTCGCCCTCCCCCACCGCCTCTTCCTGACGGAGGAGGCCCTCTACGAGGGGGAAACCGCCGAGGGGGTGCTTAGGGAGGTGCTCAGGAAAGGAGGGGTACCGTGAAGTGGGTGCGCTCATTCCACGAGGTGGGCCTGGAGGACGTGCCCCTGGTGGGGGGCAAGAACGCTTCCTTGGGAGAGATGATCCGGGAGCTTTCCCCCTTGGGGGTGAAGGTGCCCGGGGGGTTCGCCACCACCAGCGAGGCCTACTGGCACTTCCTGGAGCATAACCGCCTGGAGGAGGCCATCGCCGGGGAGCTAAAGACCCTGGACCCCGACGACCCCGCCGCCTTGCAGCGGGCGAGCCGCCGCCTGCGGAACCTGATCCTGAAGGGGGAGTACCCGGAGGACCTGGAGGCGGAGATCCGCCTGGCCTACCGCAGGCTTTCCGAGGAGGCAGGGGAGGAGGCCCTCCCCGTGGCCGTGCGCAGTAGCGCCACCGCCGAGGACCTTCCCACCGCCAGCTTCGCCGGGCAGCAGGAGAGCTACCTCCACGTGCAGGGGGAGGAGGACCTCCTCCTCCATGTGAAGCGGGCCATGGCGAGCCTCTTCACCGCCCGGGCCATCAGCTACCGGGCCCACATGGGCTTCGACCACCTCAAGGTGGCCCTCTCCGTGGGGGTGCAGCGCATGGTGCGGGCGGACACCGCCTCTAGCGGGGTCATCTTCACCCTGGACCCCGACACCGGCCACCCGGGCTTCGTCTACCTCACCGCCATCTGGGGCCTGGGGGAGAACATCGTCCAGGGACGCGTGGCCCCCGACGGGTACTACGTGCACAAGGAGACCCTGCGGGCGGGGTACCGGGCCTTGGTCTACAAGCGCCTGGGGGCCAAGGAGCTCACCCTGGCCTTCGACCCCAAGGAGGGCCGCCTCAAGAACCGCCCCACCCCGCCCTACCTCAGGGGCCAGTTTGCCCTTTCCGACGAAGAAGCCCTGCTCCTGGCGGACTGGTCCATAAAGATCGAAGAACACTACAGCCGGAAGCGGGGCACCCCCACCCCCATGGACATCGAGTGGGCCAAGGACGGCCCCACGGGGGAGCTCTTCGTCCTCCAGGCCCGGCCCGAAACCGTCCACTCCCAAAAGGCCCCGGTCCTCAGGATCTACCGCCTCCTCGCGCGGGGGGAGGTCTTGGCGGAGGGCCTGGCGGTGGGGGAGGCCATCGCCACGGGCCGGGCCCGGGTGCTCAAGGACCCGAGGGAAATGGAACATTTCCAGGAGGGGGAGGTGCTGGTCACCGAGACCACCAACCCCGACTGGGAGCCCATCATGAAGCGGGCGGCGGCCATCGTCACGGAACGGGGCGGGCGCACCTCCCACGCGGCCATCGTGGCCCGGGAGCTGGGGGTGCCCGCGGTGGTGGGGGCCCTGGGGGCCACCCGGCTCATCCCCGATGGGGCGGCGGTCACGGTGTCCTGCGCCGAGGGGGAGGTGGGCCGGGTCTACCGGGGGGCGCTGCCCTTTGAGGTGGAAGAGATCCGCCCCGAGGCCCTGCCCAAGACCCGCACCCGGATCCTGGTGAACGTGGGCACCCCGGACGAGGCCCTGAGGGCCAGCCTCCTTCCCACGGACGGGGTGGGGCTTTTGCGCATGGAGTTCGTCTTCGCCAGCCACGTGCGGGTCCATCCCTTGGCCCTCACCCGCTTTGAGACCCTGCCCCAGGAGGTGAAGCGCCAGGTGGCGGAGCTCACCGAGGCCTACCCCGACAAACGGGCCTACTTCGTGGACCGCCTCGCCCAGGGGATCGGCCTCATCGCCGCCGCCTTCTACCCCAGGCCCGTCCTCCTGCGCTTTTCCGACTTCAAGACCAACGAGTACGCCCGCCTCATCGGGGGGCACCTCTTCGAGCCCAAGGAGGAAAACCCCATGCTGGGCTGGCGGGGGGCGAGCCGCTACTACCACCCGGACTACAAGGAGGGCTTCCTCCTCGAGGTCCAGGCGGTGAGGAAGGTACGGGAGGCGATGGGCCTCAAGAACCTCCAGGTGATGGTCCCCTTCTGCCGCACCCCGGAGGAGGGGAGGCGGGTTTTGGAGGTGATGGCGGAAGGGGGCCTCAGGCGGGGGGAAGACGGCCTCCAGGTCTACGTGATGGCGGAGATCCCCTCCAACGTCCTGGAGGCCGAGGCCTTCGCCGAGCTCTTCGACGGCTTCTCCATCGGCTCCAATGACCTCACCCAGCTCGCCTTAGGCCTGGACCGGGACTCGGAGCGGGTGGCGGAGCTCTTCGACGAGCGCAGCCCCACGGTCAAGGCCCTCTGCGCCCTCCTCATCGAGAAGGCCCATGCCCGGGGGAAGAAGGTGGGCATCTGCGGCCAGGCCCCCTCGGACTACCCGGAGTTCGCCGCCTTCCTGGTGGAACGGGGGATCGACTCCCTGAGCCTTAACCCCGACGCCCTCCTGCGCACGGTGCGGAAGGTGGCGGAGATCGAGGCGGACCTGGGGGCGCCCACCTAGCTTTCTCATGAGAAAGCGGGTATCCTGAGGAGCATGGAACCCCCGCTGATCCTCATCGTGGAGGACGAAAAGGACATCGCCCGCTTCATCGAGCTGGAGCTGCAGGCAGAGGGCTACCGCACCGAGGTGGCCTACGACGGCATTACCGGGCTTTCCCGGTTCCGGGAGGTGAACCCCAACCTGGTGATCCTGGACCTGATGCTCCCGGTCATGGACGGGATCGAGGTGGCCAAGCGCATACGGAAGACCTCCAACGTGCCTATCCTCATCCTCACCGCCAAGGACCGGGTGGAGGACAAGGTGGAGGGCCTGGACGCGGGGGCCGACGACTACCTGGTCAAGCCCTTCTCCATCGAGGAGCTCCTGGCCCGGGTGAGGGCCCACCTCCGCCGGGTGAGCCCGGCCATCACCGGGGAGATCCGGGTGGCGGACCTCATCATCAACCTGGAGGGGCGGGAGGTCTTCCGCTCGGGCAGGCGCATCGAGCTTTCCAACAAGGAGTTCGAGCTTTTGGAGCTCCTCGCCAAGAACCCGGGGAAGGTCTTCGGCCGCTACGAGATCGAGGAGAAGGTCTGGCCCGGCTACCAGGGGGGGAGCAACGTGGTGGACGTGTACATCGGCTACCTGCGCAAGAAGCTGGAGGCCGGGGGGGAACGCCGGCTCATCCACACGGTGCGGGGGGTAGGGTACGTGCTCCGCGAGGACTGATGCCCCGTCCTAGGCGGCAGGCGGGAGGGCCCCCCAGCCCTCCTCCCGGGAAGGGTGACCCGGTCCCATGACCCTGCGCTCCCGCATCACCTTCCTCACCACGGGCCTCCTCCTCGTGGCCCTGCTGGTCCTGGGGCTCGCCCTGGAAGGGCTTTTGCGGGGCTTTCTTTACCGCAACCTGCGCCTGGAGCTCCTGGAGGCCAGCGGCCAGGTGGTGCGCCTCCTGAACCTAGGGGGGCAGGCCCTTTTGGAGGCCGGCCTCCCCGTGAGCCTCTACGCCGAGCTGGCGCTCCTTCCCGAGGAGGACCCCGCCCTCCTGGCGCGGGAGGGGGGGATCAGCCTGCAGCGGAGCCCGGCCCTGGGCAACCAGCGCCTCCTCCTCCGGGAGGAGGACTACCGCCTCCTCCTGGAGCGGGGGGAGGCCTGGGCCTACCCCGAGCTTCCCCGGGAGGGGGCACCCCTTAGGCTTCTGGTCTACGCCCGCCGGGTGGAGGTGGACCTCTCCGGCGCGGTGTGGCCCGGCGTGCTCCTGGTGGGCCGCCCGGTGGAAGACCTCGAGGCCACCCTGGCCCAGTTCACCCGCATCTACGCGGGCACCGCCCTCCTGGTCCTGGCCCTGGCCGCCCTCCTGGCCCGCTCCCTGGTGGCCCGGGCCCTCACCCCCTTGGAGTGGGTGGCGAGGCGGGCCGAGGCCATGACGGAGCGGCCGGAGCCTCTGCCCGAGCCCGAGGGGCGGGACGAGGTGGCGGCCTTGGTGCGGGCCCTGAACGGCATGCTCTCCCGGATGGAGGAGGCCTTCCAGGCCCAGACCCGCTTCCTCCAGGACGCCTCCCACGAGCTCCGTACCCCCCTCACCGCCATCCTGGGCCACGTGGGCTACCTCCTCCGGCGCACCCCCCTCACCGAGGCCCAGCGGGAAAGCCTTGAGGTGGTCAGGCGGGAGGCGGAGCGGATGGGCAAGCTGGTTTCGGACCTCCTGGACCTCTCCCAAAGCGGCACCTGGCGGATCGAGCCCGCCCCGGTGCGGGTCCAGGACCTCCTGGAGGAGGCCCGGGAGGAGTTCGCCAAAAGCTTCGAGGGGGAGATCCGGGTGGAGGCTCCCCCGGACCTCTTCGTGCGGGGGGACCCGGATCGGCTCCACCAGGTCCTGGCCAACCTGCTCTCCAACGCCCTCAAGGCCGGGGCGCGGCGCGTGGGGCTCAAGGCCTTCGACCTGGGGGAGCGGGTGGTGGTGCGGGTGGAGGACGACGGGGAGGGCATCCCCAAGGAGCACCTCCCCCACCTCTTCGAGCGCTTTTACCGGGTGGACAAGGCGCGGGACCGGGAACGGGGGGGGTCGGGGCTGGGCCTGGCCATCGTGAAGGCCATCCTCGAGGCCCACGGGGGAGAGGTTTGGGTGGAGAGCGAGGTGGGCCGGGGCACGGCCTTCAGCTTCTCTCTCCCCGCAAGCGAGCCACCGCCTCCTCCAGGCTGATCTCCCCCCGCCTCAGGGCCTCCAGCACCTCCAGGCGCTCCTCCCCCTGCTCCTCCCCCTCGTAGCCCAGGGCCTTCAGGAGGGCGTCCAGCCGGGCCCGCACCGTGGGGTAGGAGACCCCGAGGACCCGCTCCACCTCCTTCAGGTTCCCCCGGGTCTTCACGAAGAGCCTTAGAAAGTCCAGGTGTTCCTTGGGCAAAAGGGCGAACTCGTTGGCCTGGAAGCGGCCGTGCACCTCGGTGCCGCAAGAGGGACAAAAGAGGGCCTTCACCGCCAAAGGGCCCTCGCAAGCCGGGCAACGTACGGGCATCCTTCTCAAGGACGCACCCCCTTCCAAACCCAAAGCCATCCCAAGGCCAGAAGCCCCACCAGCCCCCCCGCCAGGAGGAAGACCTCCCCTAGGTCCAGCCGGGCCAGGAGGGGGGAGGCCAGGGCCAGGCCCAAGGGCTGGGCCCCCAGGGCGAGGGCCTGGGCCAGGCCGGAAACCCGGCCCAGCCTGCCGGGGTCCACCCGCCCCTGCAGGAGGGTTAGGGCCAGGATGTTCAGGAAGGCCGCCGCTACCCCGGCGGCCCCTAAGGAGGCCAGGGCCCAGGACAAGCGGTCCGCCAGGCCCAGCCCCCCCACCCCCAGGCCCAGGGCCAGGGCCGCCAGGGGGAAAGCCCCCGGGGGAACGGGGCGCAGGTTGAGGTAGAGCATGCCGCAAAGCTGCCCCAGGAAGAGGGAGCCGCTCAGGAGCCCGTACCCCCCTGGCCCTGCCCCCAGGGCCTGGGCCAGGGGGGCCATGAGGGGGCCCACGGGGGCCAGGACCAGGTTGATGAGGAAGGCCGCCAGGACCAAAAAGGCGAGGGGGCGGTCCCGAAGCAGGGTCCACAGGCCCTCCAAAACCCCTCCCTCCCCGCTCCCTGCCCCCCGGCCCCCCGCCTGGGGATCGGGAAGCCCCAGGGCGGGGAGGAGGCCCAGGGCCAGGAGGGCCACCCCCACCAGGAGGGCCCCCGCCACCCCCAAAAGCCCCGTGGCCGCCCCGGCGGCGGCGGAGGAGGCCATGAGGCTAAAGGTGATCCCCAGGCTCATGGCGGCGTTGGCCTGCTGGTAGACCTCCCGGGGGACCAGAAGGGGCTGAAGGGCCGCCAGGGCCGGGAGGCGGAGCCCGGTGACCAGGGCGGAAAGCCCCACCAGGAGGTAGACCCCCGGGAGGGGCAGGGCGCGGAGGACCGCCAGGACCAGGAGGAGCTGGAGGAGGACGTCCGCCCCTTGGGAGAGGAGGATCTGCTGCCTTTTGCTCCCCCGGTCGGCCAGAAGCCCCCCCAAGGGGGCCGCCAGGACCAGGCCCAAGGAGGCCACCAGGGCCAGCTGGGCCGGGGCTGCGGGGGAACCGGTGCGCTCCAGGACCCACCAGAGGAGGGGAACCTCGGTGAAGCCGAAGCTCAGGTTGGTGAGGAGGCGGGAGAGGAAAAGCCGCCGGAAGGCGGGAACCCCCAGGGGATGGCTAGAGGAGGCCAAGGCGCACCTCCACCTCTCCCGCCCGCACCTCCACCAGGGGAAGGGGCGGCAGGAGCCTGAGGGTGAAGACGCCCCAAAGGAGAGGCCCCAGGGGCCTCGGGTGGGGTCCTAAAGGGGCCCTTCTCAGGAAGAGCAGGAGGAGGAGGGCCCACTCCAGGGCGAAAAGGGGCAAGGGGAGGAAAAGGGGGAAGGGGAAGGGCCCCCGCACCACCAGGTAGAGGCACCGGGGGCGCAATGGGGGAAGGCCCCGCCTCACACCACCTCCACCAGGATATGCACCGGCCCGTCCTCCTCCTCCGCCGCTACCTCCACCAGCTTGCCCTCGGGGACCCCCTCCTTGACCAGGGCCAGGAGGTCCTTGAGGTTTACCCCTCGGCGCCCCAGGGCCAGCTTGGCCTCCTCGGGCAGGAACCCCTCCAGGAGTTCCGCCAGGGCCAGGGGCAGGTTGACCTGCACCCGCACCGGCTTGCCCCCTTCCTCGGCCTCCACCCGCACCCGGAGGAGCCGGGCCGGCCCCGGGGCCTTGGGCTTTGGCCCCGCCATGGCCTCCAGGAGGGCCAAAGCCTCCTCCACGCCGATTTCCCCTGCCTTCAGCATCTCCAGCACCCGCCGCTTCTCCTCCATCTCAGGCCTCCAGTTCCAGGTTGCCCATCCGCACCCGGGCCGAGAGCCTGGCCCGGCCTTCCCCCAGGACTCCCCGGAAGCCCCCCGGCCCCGCCACCCGGCGCCAGGGACCCTCCGCCTCCACCTGGCCCAAACGGGCCTCGGCCTCCACCAGGAGGTCCGAGCCCGGCAGGAAGCGGAGCTCGGCGTTGCCCGCCTGGACCAGGAGGCGGTGCTCCCCCTCCCAGAGGAGGAGGCCTGCCTCCAGGTTGCCTCCTACCAGGTCCAGGTCCAGCCCCACCAGGGCCTCCCCCTCCAGGTTGGCTCCCAGGGCCCGGCCCCTGAGGGCCACCCGGGCGAGCTCCACGTTGCTCCCCCTGGCCTCCAGGGCCAGCCACACCCCCTCCGGCACCCGGAGCGCCCCCTCGCCGAAGGCCACCCGGTACAGGTACCCTTCCTCCTCCCGCGCCAGGGTGCCCCCCTTGCCCTCGGGCTCCGCCAGGCCCGCCACCCCCCGCACTTCCAGGTTGGCCCCCGTGGCCAGGATCCGGATCTGGGGGTGGCCTGGGGCCGGGGAGGCCGCGGGCGCCTCCGCCTCCGGCCTTTCCCGCTCCTCCAGGACCGCCAGAAGCTCCAGGGCTTCCTCGGGGGAAAGGACCCCCTCCCGCACCATCTCCAGGATGCGCCGCTTATCCTCCATGCCGGACCTCCTCCATACCCCATCCCGCAGGCTTGGGCTCCAGCCATTCGGCCAAGAGGCGGAACCAACGGGCGAGCCGCCTCCGCCAAGGGGTTCTAAGGGGCCGAAGAAGCCGCTCCCGCTGGGCTTCCGCAAGGAGCTCCCGGTGCCGCTCCTTGGCCGCCTCCAGGTCCAGCCCAAACCCGCCCATGCCTCACCTCCTTACCTCAGAGTGTAAGGCATGGCTTTATAATCTGTCAAGTTTAGTCTGACAAATCTACAAACCCAACCTCGAGGGGTGCCGGGACCCCAGGAAGGGCGCCCCTAAGAAGGCGAAGAGGAGGAGGGCGTAGGCCAGGAGGAGAAGCCCCATGCGGGGGTAGCCCCGGAGCCTTTCCTCCAGCAGGAGGTAGAGGGTGAGGAGAAGCCAGGCCAGGAGGACGGAGGCCTCCTTGGGGTCCAGGACCAGGGGGCTGCCGAAGTGCCCCCAGGCCCAGGCCATGCCGCTCCCTAGGCCCAGGGTGGCGGCCAGGTAGCCCACCTTGAGGTAGCCCCGCTCCAGCCGTCTCAGGCTCCAGAGGGGAGCGGCCAGGAGGGCCCTTTCCGGGGCGGCCCGCAGGCGGAGGTCCTGCAGCGCTCCCATGACCCCCGCCCCCACCCCCACCGCCAGGGCCAGGTAGGCCACCACGAAGGCCCCGGCGTGGACCAGGGTGAGGAGGAGGGGGAGCTCCCCCCCGGGGTGGGGGAGGGCCTTGAGGGCGAAGAGGCCCAGGAGGAGGGCCAGGAGGACCAGGTAGCGGCGCAAGGGGAAAAGCCTGGGCCGGAGGAAGAGGGTCTCCCCCCGGAGGGCCAGAAGCCCCCCCAGGACCAGGGCGGGCTGGGCCGGGCCGGCGAAGAGGCCCTTGGCCAGGGCCTCGGCCAGGGCGGCCCCTAGGTAGAGGAGGGCGGCCAGGACGGGGCCCCGGGGCCAGAAGAACCCCAGGGCCAGGAGGAGCACCCCCCCTAAGACCAGGAGGGCGGGGAGGGTCATGGCCTGGGGGGGCGGAAGGCCAGGAGGGGGCAGTCCTCGGGGCAGGGGGGGCCCTCGAGGAAGGTCCGTGCCCGGGCCTTCAGGGCCAGGATCCAGGGATGGGCCCGGCGGCCCGCCTCCTTGTGCCGGGTGAGGGGGTCGGCCTGGGGAAGCTCCCGGGCCACCTCCCGGTGCGCCCAGCCCTCCAGGGCCCGTATGGCCTCCCGCACCCGGTGGCCCGCATACCACTCCAGGTAGTCCCCCAAGGCCCCCTCGATGAGGGCCTCCACCTTGGGGACCTCCCCCCGGCGGGCTTCCAGGTTCTTCCCCACCACCCTTTCCAGGTCGTCCAGGTTGTAGAGGTAGGCGTGGGGCAGCCTGCCCACCCCGGGGTGGATGTTCCGGGGGAGGGCGATGTCGATGAGGAAAAGGGGCTTGGCCCTTTTGGGCAGGTCCTCAGGGCCCACCAGGTAGCGGGGAGCGGCGGCGGAGGCCACCACCAGGTCCGCATGGCGCAGGACCTGGGGGAGGGCCGTGAGGGGGTAGGCCTCCCCCCCGAAGCGCTCCGCCAGGGCCTGGGCCCTTTCTGGGGTGCGGTTCACCACCAGGACCCGCCCCACCCCCTGGGCCCTCAGGTGGGTGAGGAAGAGCTCCGCCATCTCCCCCGCCCCCAGGACGGCCACGGCGAGCCCCGTGAGGTCCCCGTAGACCGCCAGGGCCAGGTCCAAGGCGGCGTAGGCCACGCTCACCGCCCCGGCCCCGATGGCCGTCTCGCTCCGGGCCCGCTTGCCCAGGGCGAGGGCCGACTGGAAGGCCTTTTCCAGAAGGGCCTCTGTGGCCCCATGCTTCCTGGCCAGAAAGAGGGCCTCCCGCACCTGGCCCAGGATCTGGGCCTCCCCCACCACCAGGGAGTCCAGCCCCGCCGCCACCCGGAAGAGGTGGCGCAGGGCCTCCGCCCCCTCCTTCCGGTAGAGGTGGCGCGCCTCCACGCCCCGCTCCCGGAAGAGGGCCTGGGCCGCCCTGGGGCTTCCCACCCCGTAGATCTCCGTGCGGTTGCAGGTGGAGAGGATCACCCCCCTGCCCAGGGCCCTCAGGGCGGCGGGCAGGGCCACCACCGGGTCCAGGGCCCCCCGTTCCCGGACCTCCACCGGGGCGACCTTGTGGTTCAGGCCCACCAGGTAAAGGGGTAGGGGCATAACCTCCCGCACCAGTATACGCCCTCAGGACAGGGACAGAAGTACCGCCCCCCCGGGGCCTCAGGGGGCTCCCAGGCCCCGGAGCACTGCCCGGAAGAGGCCCTCGAGGCCGGGGCTTTCCGCCTCCACCGTGGGAAAGCCGAGCCGCCGGGCCTCCTCCCCGGTGCTGGGGCCGATGCAGGCCGCCTGGGGCCGCCTTTTCGTCCACCGGGCAAAGGCCCTCACCCCACTCGGGCTAAAAAAGGCCACCACCTCCGCCCGCTCCAGAAGGGCCACCTCTTCCAGGGTCAGAACCCGCTCCCGGGTGGCGTAGACCTCGAGGCGCTCCACCGGGATCCCCCGCCCCCGGAGCCCCGCCTCCAGGCCCCGCCCCGCCAGGTCCCCGGCCACGAAGAGCACCCTCCCCGCCTCCGGGAAGGCTTGCGCCAGGTCCTGGGCCGTGGCCCTTCCCGGGACGAAGGCCGGGGGTAGCCCCCCCGCCCGCAGCACCTCCCCCGTCCCCTCCCCCACCGCCGCCACCCGGAGGGGAGGGCGCCCGGCCTCCTCCCAGGCCCGGAGGAGCCGCCTGGCCCCCTCCTTGGAGGTCACCGCCACCCAGTCGGCCTGCCCCAGCTTCCCGGGGAGCTCCCTCAGCCCCGGGAGGTCCACCTGCTCCAAAAGGGCCACCTCCGCCGCCTCGAGGCCCATGGCGGCCAGCCTTTCCAAAAGCGCCCTATCCTTCCCCCGCGTCAGCAGGACCACGGCTCCGGAGCACCTTTTGGAAGAGCTTCATGGCGGCCAGGGCCCGGGGAAAGCCCAGGAAGAGGGCGGACTGCAGGATGGCCTCCCGCACCTCCTCTTCCCTAGCCCCCACCCGCAACGCCCCCTCCAGGTGGGTGGCCAGCTCCTTGGGGCTGCCCAGGGCGATGAGGGCGGTGATGGCGAGGAGCTCCCGGGTCTTCAGGTCGAGGCCGGGCCGGGCCAGGACCTCCTCGTAGGCGAAGTCCCGGATGTAGCGGAAGAGGTCCTCGTCCACCTCCCGCAGGGCCCTTTCTATGGCCTCCTCCTTCTCTCCCCAAAGCGCCCGCCGCACGCTCATGGCAGGTAGTCTAGCACCCCCTCCAGGCGGTGGAGGGCCCTGGGGTTTTCCCCCAGGGGGTCGAAGAGGAGGGGCCTGACCCCGGCGGCTTCCGCCCCCAGGAGGTCCGCCTCCGCGTCCCCCACGTGCACCGCTTCCTCCGGGGCCACGCCTAAGGCCGAAAGGGCCTCTTGGAAAAGCCTGGGGTCGGGCTTGGCCACCCCGGAGAGGGCGCTCACGGCAAGGTGCTGGAAGTAGGACCTCAGGCCCACCACCTCCAGGATCTCCGGCAGGGTGGCGTCCCAGTTGGAGACCGCCGCCAGGAGGTAGCCCCGCTCCGTGAGGGCCTTCAGGGTGGCCTCGGCCCCCGGGGCCAGGGGCCAGATCCGGGGGTCGCGCCAGCGGGCGATGAGTTCGGCGCTCAGGGCCTCCGCGTGGGCCTCGAGGCCCATCCCCACCAGGAGCCTGCGGTGGAACTCCCGCCAGAGCCCGAGGGCCGTCTCCAGGTTGCGGGCCAAGAGGTGGTGCGCCTCGTAGAAGCGGAAGGCCTCCAGGGCCGCCGCCCTGGGGTCCCGGGTGGGCTTTAGGCCCCGCTCCGCCAGGAGGGGGAAAAGCCAGAAACGGGGGCTCGCCAGGATCAGGGTGTTGCCCACGTCGAAGAGCACGGCAGCGGGGCGGGGCGCGGCCCGGTCCATGGCTCCAGTTTATACCCCGTGTTTCTAACACCGGTCTAACCTGGCTGGGGTAGGCTCCGGCGCAAGGGGGATCGGGGAGGTGATGGGGATGCGGGCCTGGCTTTGGATGGGGGTTCTCCTGGGGGCTGCCCTGGCCCAGACCTTCGAGGTGGCCTCGGGGGAGGCCCGCTACCGGGTGCGGGAGCAGCTGGTGGGGATCGGCTTCGCCGACGCTGTGGGCACCACGGGGGCGGTGAAGGGGCAGGTGCTTCTCCAGGAAGCGCGGGCCAGCGGGGAGTTCGTGGTAGACCTGAGGGAGCTCAGGAGCGACCAGGCGCGGCGGGACAACTACCTGCGCCAGAACACCCTGCAGACCGACCGTTTCCCCACCGCCACCTTCCGCCCCCGCGCCGTGGAGGGGCTCCCCAGCCCCCTTCCCCAAAGCGGCAACCTCCCTGTGCGGGTGGTGGGGGACCTCACCCTCCGCGACGTGACCGAGGAGGTGGCCTGGGAGGGGGAGGCGGAGTTCCGGGGCCAGGAGGTGCGGGTCGTCCTGAGGACCGAGTTCCCCTTCGAAAGGTTCCGGCTGGTCCAGCCCCGGGTGACGGTCGTCCTCAGCGTGGAAAACCGCATCCGGCTGGAGGTGGACCTCACCCTGAGGCGGCGATGAGGCGGCGCACCCTTTTGGGGCTTTTCCTCCTGCCCTTGGCCCGGGCCCAGTGCCCCCCCACCCCCGCCCTCACGGAAGGCCCCTACTACCTGAGGGATATCCCCAGGCGGCAGGACCTGCGGGAGGGGCTTTCCTGGGTGCCCCTGCGCCCACGCCTCCTCCTCCGGGACCGGGCCTGCCGCCCCTCGAGGGGCGCCCGGGTGGACCTCTGGCCCACGGACGCCCTGGGCCGGTACCCGGGGGTGAACGCCCCCGGAACCTTCTGCCGGGGCTGGCAGCCCACGGACGACCAGGGGCAAGCGGCCTTCCTCACCCTCTTCCCCGGCTGGTACCCGAGCCGCACCCCCACCTGCACCTGCGGGTAGAGGTGGGGGGCAGAAGCTTCGCCACCCAGCTCTTCTTCCCCGAGGAAGCCCAGCGCCAGGTGTACGCCAGGCCCCCCTACGCCCAAAGGGGGATGCCCCGGATCGGCAACCGCCAGGACGGGCTCTTCCGGGCGGACCTCCTCCTCCCCCTAAGGCCGGAGGGGGAAGGCTTTGGGGCGGAGTTTTCCCTCACCCTGCCCTTCGAGTACCCTTAGGGCATGGTGCCCCGCTACCAGACCCCGGAGATGGCCGAGCTATGGTCGGAGGCGAACCGCTACCGCACCTGGGCCCTGGTGGAGGCCTACGCCCTTGAGGCCTGGGAGGCCCTGGGCCAGGTGCCCAGGGGCCTTGCGGCCAGGCTCCTAGGGCGGCTTGAGGCAAAGCCCCTGGACGAGGGCTTTGCCCGGAGGGTGGCGGAGCTGGAGGAGGTTACCCGCCACGACCTGGTGGCCTTTACCCGGGCCCTGGTGGAGTGGACCGGGGACGAGGAGGTGGGGCGGTACCTGCACCTGGGCCTCACCAGCTCGGACGTGGTGGACACCGCGCAAAACGCCCTTTTGGTGCGGGCCCTGGACCTCATCCTGGCGGAGCTTAAGGGGGTGCAGGAGGAGCTCAAGCGCCTGGCCCTCCGCTACAGGCACACCCCGGCCATCGCCCGCACCCACGGGGTCCACGCCGAGCCCACGGGCTTCGGCCTCCGTTTCCTCAGCTTCTACGCCGCCTTCGGGAGGGACGAAAAGAGGCTAAGGCAAGCCCAGGAGGCCATCGGGGTGGCCATGCTCTCGGGGTCGGTGGGGAACTACGCCCACGTGCCCCCGGAGGTGGAGGCCCACGTGGCGAGGAGGCTTGGCCTCGAGCCCGAACCCCTCTCCACCCAGGTGGTGCCCCGGGACCGGCACGGGGAGGTCCTGGCGGCCCTGGCCCTCCTCGGGGGGAACCTGGAGCGGGTGGCGGTGGAGCTGCGCCACCTCCAGCGCACCGAGGTGCTGGAGGTGCAGGAGCCCTTCCGCGAGGGCCAAACGGGAAGCTCCTCCATGCCCCACAAGAAAAACCCCGTGGGCCTGGAGAACCTCACGGGGATGGCCAGGCTTCTCCGGGGCTACCTAGCGCCGGCCCTGGAGAACATCGCCCTCTGGCACGAGCGGGACATCTCCCACTCCTCCGTGGAGCGGGTCGTCCTCCCCGACGCCACCACCGCCAGCCACTACGCCCTGAGGCGGCTCAAGGGCATCCTGGCGGGCCTGGTGGTCTTTGAGGAGAACCTCAAGCGCAACCTGGGCCTCACCCGGGGCCTCATCTACTCCCAGGGGGTGCTGAACGCCCTCATCCGGAAGGGCCTGCCCCGGGACCAGGCCTACGCCCTCGTCCAGCGGAACGCCTTAAGGAGCTGGGAAGAGGGCCGGGACTTGCGGGAGCTTCTGGAGGCCGACCCGGAAAACCCCCTGAAGGGGGAGGCCCTGAAGGCCCTCTTCGACCCGGAACCCTTCCTCAGGCACGTGGACGCCATCTACGCCCGCTTTGGCCTTTAGGGGGTCTACCCCAAGGGAGGGAGGCGGAGGAAAAAGCCGGGGAGCTCCGGTTCCAGGGAAAGGACGTCCACTCCCTCAAAACGCTCAGGCTCCTTTCCCGGACGGTACACCTCCACGGCACGGGCGTAGGGGTCCACCAACACCCCAAGACGCACCCCCTCCTTCAGGTAAAGGGCCATTTTGGCCCTAAGTTCCTCCACTCCCTGCGAGGACGAGCGCACCTCAAAGACCACGTCCGGAGCCAAAGGAGGGAAAGCCTCCTTCTCCTCCTCGGACAAAGCCTCCCAACGCCCAGCCTCCACCCAGGAGGCATCGGGGGACAAGATGGCCCCGCTGGGCAGCTTGAAACCCGTGGAGGCAGCAAACACCACGCCCNCAGACTCTTACACATAACTCTTGACACGACCCGCCCAGGCCCCGCTCCTCGTTCCAACGGGCCAGCTGATAGGCCAGCTGAAGGCTGCGACGGCCGCTTTGCCCTCCTGTGGGACTCACCCAAAGCCTCCCTTCTGGCGAAAGCTCCAGTTGATAGCCGGGGTTGCGCTCCGAGAGGAGCCAAAGCTCCCTTTCCCCGATGGGGCGTAGAAGGTCCAGGGACAAGGGCATGCCTTCAGTGTAGCCCCTCCTGGGCTAAAATAGAGGCCAGACGGGACCCGAGTCCCTAAGGAGGCGCATGGAAAAGCTCTACGAGGGCAAGGCCAAGATCCTCTACCCCGAGGGGGAGAACACCTTACGGGTCTACTTCAAGGACGAGGCCACCGCCTTCAACGCCCAGAAGCGGGGCCTCATCCCGGGCAAGGGGGTGGTGAACAACAAGGTTTCCGCCGTCCTCTTCCGCTACCTGGAGGGCCACGGGGTAAAGACCCACTTCCTGGAGGAAGTTTCCGAGCGGGAGATGCGGGTCAGGCGGGTGGCGATCCTTCCCCTGGAGGTCATCCTCCGCTTCCGGGCGGCAGGGAGCTTTGCCCGGCGCTATGGCCTCCCTGAGGGCACCCCCCTCGAGGCCCCCCTTTTGGAGTTCTCCCTGAAGGACGACGCCCTGGGGGATCCCCTGATCTGCGAGAACGCCATCCTGGCCCTGGGCCTGGCGGCGGAGGGGGAGCTCGCCCAGGTGAAGGCCACCACCCTGAGGGTGGGGGAGCTTCTTCGGGCCTTCTTCGCCCCAAGGGGCCTGGACCTGGTGGACTTCAAGCTGGAGTTCGGCAAAAGGAATGGGGAGATTCTCCTCGCCGACGAGATCTCCCCCGACACCATGCGCCTTTGGGACCGGAAGACGGGAGAGCCTATGGACAAGGACCGCTTCCGCAAGGACCTAGGCGGGGTGGAGGAAGCCTACCAAGAGGTCCTCAAACGGGTCTTGGAGGCACCGGAGGTCAAAGAGGGGTAGCCATGCCCAGGTACCAGGCCACCCTGCTCATAGAGCTGAAAGACGGCATCCTAGACCCCCAGGGCCGGGCAGTGGAAGGGGTCTTAAAGGGCCTCGGCCACCCGGTGGAAGAGGTGCGGGTGGGCAAGGTCCTGGAGGTGGTTTTCCAGGCGGAAAACCACCTCCAGGCTGAGGAAAAGGCCAAGGCCATGGGGAAGCTCCTGACCAACCCGGTGATGGAGGTCTTCGCCCTGGAGGCCCTGAAGGAGCTCCCATGAGGTGGGCCATCGTCCGCTTTCCCGGCTCCAACTGCGACGAGGACGCCCGCTTCGCCTTCGCCAAGGTGGGGCTACGGGCGGAGTACGTCTGGCATACGGAAACGAGCCTGAAGGGCTTCGACGGGGTCTTCCTCCCCGGAGGCTTCAGCTACGGGGACTACCTGCGCCCGGGGGCCTTGGCCGCCAAGAGCCCGGTGATGGCCGAGGTGGCCCGTTTCGCCCGGGAGGGGAGGCCGGTCATCGGGGTCTGCAACGGCTTCCAGGTGCTCACCGAGGCGGGGCTCCTGCCAGGGGCCCTCCTCGCCAACCTCAACCTCCACTTCACCTGCAAGGCGGTGGGGGTGCGGGTGGAGCGCACCGACCTCCCCTTCACCCGGCTTTACGGGAAGGGCCAGGTGCTCAGGCTCCCCATCGCCCACGCGGAGGGGCGCTACTACGCGGATCCCGAAACCCTGGAAAGGCTGGAGGGGGAAGGCCAGGTGGTCTTCCGCTACGCCCCCCTGCATGGGGAAGCGGACTACAACCCCAACGGGAGCCTCCACGACATCGCCGGCATCACCAACGAGAAGGGCAATGTCCTCGGCATGATGCCCCACCCCGAGCGGGCGGTGGAGGAGGTCCTGGGCGGCACCGACGGGCTGCCCCTTTTCCTGGGGCTTGTGCAGGAGGTGGCGCGATGAAACCCAAGGCCATCACCTTCGACTTCTGGGGCACCCTCTTCACCGAGGGGCAGGCGTTTTTGGAAAAGGTCATGCCCGCCCGGTACGAGATCCTCCTGGATGCCCTTTCCGAGGCCGGGCACCCGGCGGCGGAAGAGGAGGTGCGCCAGGCCTACCGGCAGGCCGCTTTGGCCTTCGAGGAGGCCTGGAAGGCCGGGGAGCACATGCCGGTCTACGACCGGGTGGCCCGCATCTTCGCCCTCCTGGGAGCCCCCCACGACCCCGGGCTCATCGCCCTCACCGCCAGGCGGCTGGAGGAAACCTCCCTCCTGGCCGACCTCAAGCCCCTTCCCGGGGTGGGGGTTCTGAAAGACCTGGCCAGGAAGTACCCCCTGGCCCTGGTCTCCGACACCGGCATGACCCCGGGCCGCCTCCTGCGGGAGCACCTGCGGCGGCAGGGGCTGGAGGTCTTCCAGGCCTACAGCTTCTCCGACGAAACGGGCTACGTAAAGCCCAGGCCGGAGGCCTTCCGGGTGGCCCTCGAGGCCCTGGGCGTGGCCCCGGAGGAAGCCCTCCACGTGGGCGACCTGCCCCAGACGGACATCCGGGGGGCCTTCGCCACCGGCTACCCCTTTGCGGTGCAGTACGTGGGCCACCGGGAGGTGAACGGGGAGGCCAAGCCCACGGCCAAGGTGGGGGACCACCGCGAGCTCCTACCCCTTCTGGAGTGATGGAAGCCTTCGCCAAGGAAATCGGCATCCCCGAGGAGGAGTACCGGGAGATCCGGAAGCGGCTCGGGCGGGAGCCCAACCGGGTGGAGCTCTTCCTCTTCAAGGCCATGTGGAGCGAGCACTGCGCCTACAAGAACTCCCGCCCCCTCCTGAAAGAGCTTCCCAAGGAGGGGGAGGCGGTCTTGCAGGGCCCGGGGGAGAACGCGGGCGCGGTGCGCCTCGGCGAGGGGTGGGCGGTGGCCTTCAAGATCGAAAGCCACAACCACCCCTCGGCGGTGGAGCCCTTCCAGGGGGCGGCCACCGGGGTGGGGGGGATCCTCCGGGACATCATGAGCCTGGGGGCCCGGCCCATCGCCCTCCTGGACTCCCTGCGCTTCGGCCCCCCGGAGGACGCCCGTAGCCGCTACCTCCTCAAGGGGGTGGTCTCCGGCATCGCCCACTACGGCAACGCCATCGGGGTGCCCACGGTGGGGGGGGACCTCCACTTCCACGAGGGCTACCGGGAAAACCCCCTGGTGAACGCCATGTGCCTGGGGCTCCTGAGGGAGGAGCACCTGAGGCGGAGCCGGGCCTCCTTGGGCCACCCCCTCTACTACGCCGGGGCCAAGACCGGGCGGGACGGGATCGGGGGGGCGGCCTTCGCCAGCCGGGAGCTCGCCGCGGACAAGGAGGAGGACCGCCCGGCGGTGCAGGTGGGGGACCCCTTCCTGGGGAAGCTCCTCATGGAGGCCACCCTCGAGGCCATCGAGCGGGACCTGGTGGAAGGCGTGCAGGACATGGGGGCAGCAGGGCTCACCTCTAGCCTCGCCGAGCTCGCCCACAAGTCGGGCCTGGGAGTGGAGCTCCACCTGGACCAGGTCCCCACCCGGGAGGCAGGGATGGGGCCCATCGAGCTCCTCCTCTCGGAAAGCCAGGAGCGCATGGTCCTGGTGCCCAAGGAGGGGAAGGAGAAGGAGCTGGAGGCGGTCTTCCAGCGCTGGGGCCTGGACTGCGTGCCCGTGGCCAAGACCATCCCCGAGAGGGTCTTCCGCGTCCTCTTCCGGGGGGAGGTGGTGGCCGAGGTGCCCACGGAGGCCCTGGCGGAAGCCCCCACCTACGTGCGGGTGGGGCGGGAGGACCCGGAGATCAGGAGGCTCCGGGAAACCCCCCTGCCCCCCCTGGAGGCCGACCCCCAGGAGGTCCTCCCCAGGCTCCTGGCCTCCCCCAACCTCGCCAGCCGGGAGGCGGTTTACGAGCGCTACGACCACCAGGTGGGCACCCGCACCGCTCTGGTCCCAGGCAAGGGGGACGCAGCGGTCTTGTGGGTAAAGGGCACAAACCTGGGCATCGCCGCCAAGGTGGACCACAACCCCCGCTACAGCCGCCTCCACCCCCGGCTTGGGGCCATGCACGCCCTGGCGGAGGCCTGCCGCAACGTGAGCGTGGTGGGGGGGAGGCCTCTCGCCTACACCGACGGCCTCAACCTGGGAAGCCCGGAGACCCCGGAGGGTTACTTTGAGCTCCAGGAGACCATCGCCGGCCTCAGGGAGGCCAGTGAGGCCCTAGGGGTGCCGGTGGTTTCCGGGAACGTCTCCCTCTACAACGAAAGCGGCGGGCGCCGCATCCCCCCCACGGCCATGGTGGGGGTGGTGGGGGTGCTGGACGTGCGCCGCCGGGCGGAGATGGGCTTCCGCAAGCCCGGGGAGGTGATCCTCCTCCTCGGGGAGGAGCGGGGCCACCTGGGGGCCAGCGAGGTCCTCTACCTCCTCACCGGGCGGGAGCTGGGCCACCCGCCGCCTTTGGACCTCGCGCGGGAGCGCCAGGTCCAGGAGGCCATCCGCGAGCTCATCGCCCTGGGCCTCACCCGGACCGCCCACGACCTGGCGGAAGGCGGCCTCCTGGTGGCCCTGGCGGAGATGGCCTTCCCCTACGGCCTGGGGGCCACGGTGGAGGTGCGGGAAAGGGGGCTTAAGGCCCTCTTCGGGGAGGCCCCGAGCCGCGTCCTCTTCACCGTGGCCAAGGAGGACCTCCAGGAGGCGACCCTCCGCCTGGAGGAGCTCGGCCTCCCCTACCGGGTCCTGGGGGAAACGGGGGGGAGCACCCTCACGGTCCTGACCCCGGAAGGGGTGCTAGAGTGGGGGGTGGCCGAGCTGCTCGCTGTTTGGCAGAGGCCCTTGCGGGAGGTGCTGGATGGATAAACCCCAGGAGGAATGTGGCGTCCTTGGGATATGGGGTGAGGCTCCCCTGGACGCGGCGGGGCTTTTGCACCTGGGCCTTCTCGCCCTCCAGCACCGGGGGCAGGAGGCGGCGGGGATCGCCGTCTCCGATGGTAAAGAGCTTTTGGTGGAAAAGGACCTGGGCCTGGTGAACCAGGTCTTCACCGAGGAGCGCCTGCAGCGGCTCCGCCGCCTCGAGGCCCGGCTGGGCCTGGCCCACGCCCGCTACTCCACCACCGGCTCCAACCTGCGCTTTAATGCCCAGCCCCTCACCGCCCGCACCGCCCACGGCGTCCTGGCCATCGTCCACAACGGCAACTTCACCAACGCCAAGCCCCTCCGCGACCGCCTTCTCCGGGAAGGGGCCACCTTCCAGAGCACCACGGACACCGAGGTGATGCTCCTCCTCCTCGCCCGCCTGGGCCACCTCCCCCTTCCCCAGGCGGCGGCGGAGGCCATGCGGGTTCTGGAGGGGGGATATTCCATCCTGCTTATGGACCGCCAAAGGCTGGTGGCCCTCCGCGACCCCCACGGGGTGAGGCCCCTCGCCATCGGGAGGCTCCCCCAGGGCTACGCCTTCGCCTCCGAGCCCCCGGCCCTCGCCCTCATGGGGGCCGAATACCTCAGGGACGTGCGCCCCGGGGAGGTGGTCTGGGTGGAGGGGGATAGGCTGGAAAGCGCTCAGGTCCTTCCCCCAAGCCCCACCCCGTGCGCCTTTGAGTGGATCTACTTCGCCCGGCCCGACAGCCTCCTGGATGGGGTGGAAGCCTACGAGGCCCGGGTGCGCATGGGGATGGAGCTCTTCCGGGAAGCCCCCGCGGCGGCGGACATCGTGGTGCCGGTGCCGGACTCGGGGATGGGGGCGGCGGTGGGCTACGCCCGCTCAAGCGGCCTCCCCCTGGAGTACGGCCTCTACAAGAACCCTTACGCCGGGCGCACCTTCATCCAGCCCACCCAGGAGCTCCGGGACCTCAAGACCCGGCTCAAGCTCGCCCCCACCTCGGCGGTGCGGGGGAAGCGGGTGGTCCTCATCGACGACTCCATCGTCCGGGGGACCACCAGCCGGCGCATCGTGGGCATGCTGCGGGAAGCGGGGGCCCGGGAGGTCCACTTCCGCGTCAGTAGCCCCCCCATCCGCTTCCCCTGCTACTACGGCATCGACACCGCCGCCCGCAAGGAGCTCATCGCCGCCGAGAAGAGCGTGGAGGAGATAAGGGCCTACATCGGGGCCGATACCCTGGCCTTCCTCTCCGAGGAGGGGGTGAGGCGGGCCATCGGAGGACCGGTGTGCCTGGCCTGCTTCAACGGCCGCTACCCCGCTGGGGTTCCGGGGGATCGGGAAGGGGAGAAGCTGGCCCTGGAGGCCATCTGAGTGGCCGCGCGCGGAGGTTGCCGCGCCGCGAAAAGGGAAGGGCGTATCCCTGGCCTTTAGGTTTCCGCCACGAGGTAGGCTACCCGCGACCCCTCCCGCACCAGGATCAGGCTGCCTTCGGCCAGGCGGTAAACCAGGAGGTCCTTAAGCCTCCGGGGCACCTCCCCCGCCTGGCCGATGTAGGCGGCGTCCTCCCGCAGCCTCAGGAAGAGGACGCTCTGCCCCACCCTCAAGGAGGCGGGTTCCGGGGAGAGGGAGAGGAGGTGTACCTCCCCCCCCAGGGTTTCCCGGGTGGGGGGGCGGCGGCCTAAGTAGGCCTTCAGGGCCTCGGCCAAAGCCTCCGCTTCCTTCCCCAGGCCCAGGGCCTGGCCCACCTCCGAAAGGGGGGGGCCGGGATCCAGGGGTCCCAGGCGTTTCAGGGCCAGTTCCAGCACCTTGCGGGCGAAGTCCTGGAGGGTTTCTTCGGGGGCCTGGCGGTATTTCTCCGCCAGATCGGGTCCAAAGGCCTGAGGGCTGAACTCCCCTTTGAGCCGCGCGGAAAGGGCCCGGAGGAGCCGCAGGTGGGCGTAATCCCCTTCGGGGCGGAGGAGAAGGGCTAGGATCCGCCCCTCGGCCAGGAGCTC
This sequence comes from Thermus thermamylovorans, assembly GCF_004307015.1. NCBI lineage: Bacteria > Thermotogati > Deinococcota > Deinococci > Thermales > Thermaceae > Thermus > Thermus thermamylovorans. The sequence continues at coordinate 57,890 of NZ_SIJL01000010.1, read as the reverse complement.
GTAAAGGCGCAGCCCGCTGCGGGCCTCCAGCCGCAGGTGGAGGAGCCCCCCTTCCCGGACGGCGAGGACCTCGAGGTCTTCCCAGGGGATCACCAGGGTGTCCGAGTCCACCCCCAGGGGGTAGTCCTCCCCCCCCAGGCCCAGGTGCCAGGTGCCCTCCACCTGGCTCAAGGTGAGGGTGAGGGGGCCTAAGGGGATGCGGCCCGGCGCCAGGGGCAGGGTGGCGAGGTTCTCCTCCAGCCGGCCTGGTTCGGGCACCCGCGGCCAGGGAGTCTCCCCTTGGGGGCTCGGGAGGAGGCTGAGGAGGGCCAGCACCTTCTCCAGGGCCACGCGGAAACGCCCCCGCTCCTCCTCCAAGAGGAGCTCGCGGCGCCTCTCCTCCTGGGCCTCCCGCCTCAGGCGCTCCTCCAGCCGGGCCACCTCCGGGGTGCCCGCGCCCAGGCGCCGGGCTTCCTCCAGGGCCCGCCTGAGGGCCAAGAGGTCCCGCCTGGGGGGCAGGCCGTAGGCCCCTTCCCAATCCAGGAGCCGATTCAGAAAGCGCCGGACGTAGGTACGGGTTTCCTCGGGGGGAAGGGGGAGGTCCCGAGGTAGATTCAGGATTGTTTCCAGGAAATCCGCCACTAGGGCCTCGGCCACCTTGGGGTCCTCCAGGTCCAGCAGGCTTTCCGAGAGGGAGGGGATGGCATGGGTAGGGGAGAAGCGGGAGAGGTTGAAGTCCCGCCGGAAGCCCTCCTTCTCCCGGTAGTCCAGGTAGTTTTGCAAAAAGGCGTGGATGAGCCGTAACTCCTCCCGGCGCCCCAAGAGCAATTCCTTGGCCTTAACCCGCACCTCCCGCTCCGTGAGGAGCCGCCAGACCTTGAGGGCCATGGTCTGCAGGGCTGGTTGGGCTTCCCTTTGGGGCGGGGGGGAGAGGTCCTCGGGCATCAGGCTGGTCAGGTCCAGGGGAGGTTCCGCGGGCTTTGCCCTCAGGGCGCGGAAGCGGGCGTCCGCCTGGCGGAACCGTTTGGCCAGAGGGCCTGGGAGGCGGGCCTCGGCCAGCTGGGCCCTAAGCCGGAGCAGGGCCTTCTTGCCCCCTTTGGGGCTACGCCCCGCCAGCAGGTCCTCCACCCGGTACTCGTAGAGGTCCACCAGGTCCGCCAGGGGGTCCACCCCTCCATCCTAGTACAATGGACCTGATGCGCCTGGCTCCCCGGTTCAGCGTGGCCGCCGTTTCCCACGTGGGCCGCCGCCAGAACAACGAGGACTTTCACCGGGTGCTGCGCCTGGAGGTGCCCCAGGGCAACCTCCTCCTCCTGGCGGTGGCCGACGGCATGGGGGGCCTGGAGGCGGGAGAGCGGGCCAGCAAGGTGGCCATCGAGGCGCTTTCCGAGGCTATGCGCGCCTATGCCGATCACCTCAAGGGAGACCGCCCCGCGGTGGGGCTTTCCCGGGTGATGGAAAAGGCCCTGGCCCTGGCCCAGAAGCGGGTGGAGAAGGAGGCGGAAAGGCCGGAGTACCGGGGCATGGGCACCACCCTCACCGCCTTCCTCTACGCTGACTGGACCCGGGAAGGGGTGGTGGGCCACATCGGGGACTCCCGGGCTTACCGGCTGGGCCCGGGCGGCCTGGAACGCCTGACCGAGGACCACTCCTGGGTGGCGGAGCGCCTCAAGGAGGGGTTGCTCACCCCCACGGAGGCCGAGCGCCATCCTTACCGCAACGTCCTCACCCGGGCTTTGGGCCTGCCCGGGGCCCGGTTCGACCTCAAGGAGGTGCGGCTTTTGCCGGGGGAAGGGGTGCTCCTGGTGACCGATGGGCTCTACGGTTTGGTCCCCGAGGAGGAGTGGTGCCTGGGCCGCGACCTCCAAAGGGGTCTCGAGGCCCTCCTCTCCGAGGCCCTCCGCCGGGGAGGCGATGACAATGTGACCGCTGTGGCCATGAGGGTGGAGTGATGCACTGGCTTTTGGCCCTCCTCCTGGTCCTGCTTACCGCCCTCCTGGTCTCCCGGCTTGCCCCTTGGCCCCTCTTCCTCTTACTGGCCCTCCTGGTCGGGGCGGGCTGGGCCACGGGGGTGCGGGGGGAGCCCCTTTGGCCTTGGCTCCTCCTGGGCCTCGGGGTCCTGGTGGCCCCCCGGGTCTACCTGGCCCCCCGCCGGAGGCCCAGGCGGCGCCCACCCCCCGCCGATGGGCGGCCGGGCCGGCCCCAGGCCAGAGAGGAGGCCGAGGCCCTCTCCGGCCGCTACGAGATCCTGGAAAAGGTGGGCCTGGGGGGCATGGCCACCGTCTACAAGGCCAAGGACAGGAAGACGGGCCGGTTGGTGGCCCTCAAGGTGCCCCAGGAGCGGTTTGTGGGGGATCCCCGCTTCGTGCGCCGCTTCCACCGGGAGGCCGAGGTGCTCTCCCGGATGGACCACCCCGCCATCGTCAAGGTCTACGACCACGGCCAGGTGGAGGGGGTCCACTACATCGCCATGGAGTTCCTGGACGGGGAGGGGCTGGACAAGCTCATCGAGGAACGGCGGCTAAGCCTCAAGCAGGCGGTGGCCGTCCTCGCCCGGGTGGCGGACGCCCTCCGCCACATCCACGCCCAGGGCATCGTCCACCGGGACATCAAGCCGGGGAACGTCATGGTCCTCCGGGGGGCTTTGCGGGAGGACGGGGTGGACCCCCGGGGCGTGCGCCTCATGGACTTCGGCATCGCCGCGGGGAAGGTGCTCACCCGTCTCACCATCACCGGGGCCCGCATCGGCACCCCGGTCTACATGAGCCCGGAGCAGGCCAAGGGGCAGAAGCTGGACCACCGTTCGGACATCTACTCCCTGGGGATCGTCCTCTACGAGACCCTGACCGGCCAGCCTCCCTTCACCGGGGGGTACGAGACCGTCATCCACCAGCAGATCTTCCAGGTGCCCACCCCGCCCAAGCAGCTCCGCCCGGAGATCCCCCAGGCCCTTTCCGACCTGGTCCTCAGGATGCTGGAGAAGGACCCGGCCAAGCGCCCCAGCCTGGAGGAGGTGATCCGGGGCCTCGAGGGGCCTTGGCAAGAGGAAAAGGGCCTGCCCCACCCCCACTACCTCCTCCTGGGGGTGGAGGCCAAAAAGGGCACGGTGCGTCTCCTGGACATGGAGGGCACCGCCGCGAGGCTCCTTTCCGGCATCGGTTCCTCCCCCGGCCACTTCCCCGCCCCTCCCCTGGCCGCCGCCGCCGACCCCGAGGGGGGGATCTGGGTCGCCGTCTTCGAACACGGGGCCAAGCTCCTGCACCGCTTCTCCCCGGAAGGGGAGCTCCTCCTCTCCGCCGGGCCCTACGGGATGAGGCCCGGGGAGTTCCTCTTCCCCCTGGCCCTGGCGGTGGCGGACGGCACCCTCTTCGTCCTGGACGGGGAGACCGCCACCATCAGCCGCCTGGACCTGAAGGGGCAGTACCAGGGGCGCTTCGGCGGCCAGGGCCCAGGGCGGGGCACCTTCCAAGACCCCAAGGCCCTGGTGGCGGCGGGGGAGCACCTCTTCGTCCTGGACTACGGCAACCGCCAGGTGCAGCGCCTCACCCCTGAGGGCCGTTACCTCTCCCGCTACGCCTTCCGCCGCACCAAGGAGAGCGGGGAGCTGAGGCTTTTGGGCGGGGTGGGGGTGGCGGGGGAGCGGCTTTACCTTTACGACGTGGAGGCGGCCAAGGTGCGGGTGGTAGATCTCTCGGGGGCCCTTCTGGCCTCCTACGCCCTCCCCCTCCTGGAGGGGGAGGACCGGATGAGCCTGGTGGAGCTTTTGCCCCTTGGGGGGGTCCTCTACGCGGCGCGGCGGGGGGCGAGCCGGGTCCACCGCATCGACCTCAGGACCGGCGAGGCCCTGCCGCCTCTGGAGGTCTACGCCCCGGTGCGGTCCCTTAGCCTTTGGCAGAAGCCGGCATGAGGGTGCTCGTGGTGGAGGACGATCCTGGGGTGCGGGAGGCCTTGGAGCTCGGCCTCTCCCTTGAAGGGCACGAGGTGCGGGCCGCCTGGGGCCCGAAGGAGGCCCTGGGGTTTCTCCCCTGGGCCGAGGCCGTGGTCCTGGATGTCCTCCTGCCCGAGGGGGACGGGTTTGCCCTCCTCAGGGAGATCCGCGCCCGCTCGGAGGTGCCGGTGCTTATGCTCACCGCCTTGGACGCGGTGGAGTGGCGGGTGAAGGGCTTGAAGGAGGGGGCCGACGACTACCTGGTGAAGCCCTATAGCCTGCAGGAGCTTTTGGCCCGCCTCGAGGCCCTGCACCGGCGGGCCCACAGGCAAGCGGAAGTTCTCGTCTACAAGGACCTCCGCCTCTACCCCCGGCGCATGGAGGCCTACCGCGGAAAGAGGCGGCTTGCCCTTCCCCCCAAGGCCTTCCTCCTCCTCCGGGCCTTCTTGGAGGCCCCAGAGGAGGTCATCCCCAAGGAGGCCCTGATGCTCAAGGTCTGGGGGGAGCCTGTGGAGCCTGCCACCCTCGAGGTCCACCTCTCCCTCCTGCGCAAGGCCTTGGGGGAGCCCGGTCCCATCCAGACGGTGCGCGGCTATGGCTACCGTCTTTGCCTCCCTTAGGGCCAGGCTCTTTACCCTCTTCCTTCTGGCCCTCCTCCTCTTGGCCCTGCCCCTGGCCCTCCTCTCGGCAAGGGAAGCGGAGCGGGCGGCGGCGGAGGACCTGAGGCGGGCCCTTTACGCCCGGCTCTTCCTCCTGCGGGAGGAGGGGTTGCTGGAGACCCCCTCCCCGCGGGAACAGCCGGTGGAGGCCCTTCTTTTGGAGCTTTTCCGCTTGGGGCAGACCCTGGGGGGCGGGGTGGGATTCGTGGTAGGGGAAGGGATCGCCTTTACCCAGCTGGAGGCTTGGGAGCTTCCCCCGGACCTGCCGCGGGTCTTGGCGGAAGGGCGGGCCTACCAAGGGGTCCACCGGGGGGTGCTCTTCGTGGCTCTCCCCTGGGAGGGGGGCGGGTTCGGCTTGGCGGTGCCCCTAGAGGGGGCGGCGGGCCTGGGCCGGCGGCTTCTCCTCCTCTACGCCACCTGGGGCGGGGGGGTACTCCTTTTGGTGTTCCTCCTGGCCGCCTTGGGGCTCTCCTGGGCCTTGCGGCCCCTTTCCCACCTGACCCTTTTCCTCAAGGAGAGGGCCCCCGCCGACCTATCCCCCTTGCCGGACCCCAAGGTGGCGGAGCTCAAGCCGGTGGTGGCGGCCTTGAACGGGCTTTTGGCCCGGGTGGCAGGCCTTCTGGCCGAGCTTTCCCAGAAGGAGGAGGCGGCCCGCCGCTTTGCCCGCCACGCCTCCCACGAGCTGCGCACCCCGCTGACTGCCCTCAAGGGCTACCTAGAGGTGCTCCAGCGCAGGTCCGAGCCCCGGGCCTTGGCCGGGGCCTTGCGGGAGGCGGAGCGCATGGAGGCCATCCTGGCGGGGCTTTTGCGGCTTTCTCGCCTTGAGGCCACCACAATCCGGCCCGTCCCCTTGGACCTTCGGGCCTTCCTGGAAGAGCGGGCCATAGAGGTGAAGGGGGAGGGAGTGGCCCTGGCCGATCCCGAGCTTTTGGCCCTGGCGGTGGAGAACCTTCGGGAAAACGCCCAGCGGCACGGGGCCTTGCCCCTTAGGGGGGAGGTTCAGCTGGAGGGGGAGCGGCTTTGGCTCTGGTTGGTAGACGCGGGGCCCGGCTTTCCCCCGGAACTCCTCCCCCGGGTCTTCGAACCCTTTGTCCACGGGGGGCGGGGCACAGGCTTGGGCCTGGCCCTGGTGGCGGCGGTGGCCCGGGCCCACGGGGGGCAGGCGGTGGCGGAAAACCGGGGCGGGGCCGCCGTGGGGTTCTCCTTGCCTTTGGCCTCCCTTAAGCTTTCTCCCCGTGCGCCCTTTGGCCAAAGGGGCTAGCTTGAGACCCGGGAGGTGAAGCCATGAAGCAGGTGCTTTGGGGGCTCTTCCTCTTGGCGGCGGGATTTTCCTTAGCCCAAGGGACCGACTACCGGCAGGCGGCGGCCGCGGCCGCCGCCTTAGCCCGGCTCCAAACGGTGGCCCAAGGGGCTTCGGGAGAGGAACGGCTTCTGGGCTGGGCCCAGGGCCTGAAGGCCCGGGCGGAGACAAGCTACGGGGAGCGGGCTTACTTCCGGGCGGCGCGGGAGGCCCAGGCTGCCCTCCTCCTCTTCCGGGCAGCCCGGGGGGAGCCGGAGGCACGGGCCCAGCCCCCGGCCCGCCCTGCCCCCCGCATGGGCTTGGGCCCCGGCCGGGGACAGGGGCGTTTCGCCCCCGGGCGCAGGCCCCGGGCGGAGCTTGCTCCCCGCTTGGCGGAAGGGGCTAGGAGGGCGGTGGACCGGGTGGAGAGGGAGCTGGTCTACTACCGGGGCCAGGATCCCCTGATCCAAGACCTCATCGCCGAGGCCAAAGGCCGCCTGGAGGGGGAGCCCGGACGGGCCCTGCTCCTCTCCCGGGCGGCCCTGGCCCTGATCTCGGCGGAGCGGGGCTTCTGATGCCACCCTGTCCTGACCCCTTCGGGGAGGGGGTTCCGGAGAAAGGTGCCCCTCCAGCCCTTCCCGGTGAAAGGCGGAAAGGCTTGGCAGAAGGGGGCCCGGCCTGCTGTCGGCCGGGGTTGCCTCGAGGGGTGGCCTAGCCAGGGGCCAGGATGCCCGCGCCTAGGTGGCTGGCCCTCCTCCTGGCCCTGGGCCCGGTCCTAGGGGAGGGGGGCCCCCCCTGGCCGGGCCCCGTCCTCCACCGCTGCTGGGAGGTGGTGCGAGGCCTGGAGGTCCAGGCCCTGTACCGGGAGAACGGCGTCACCCTGGTCCTCTTGGGCCGGGAGCGGCCTTACCTCCTCCTGGCCCTGGAGGGAGGAGGGTTGCGGCCCCACCCAGGCCCCCCCCGAGGGAGGCCTCTTCCCCGGCGCCCCTTGGCCTTTCTGGGGGAGCTTTCCCTGGCCCGGCGGGTGGTGGTCCTCCCGAGGGAGTACCGCTGTTTTGTCCTCCACCGAGGTCTGGTGGTGGGGGTCTTGCGCCTGGGCCAGGACCTGGAGCCCCTGCCCCTGCCGGAGGTCCCAAAGATGCCGCCCCCTTGAGGCCGGGCTGAGCACCCCCCCAAGCCCAAGCCGTCTGGGGCCCCGGGAGGGCCCCGGGTACGCTCCTTCCCGGTGGGGCAACCCGGGCGCGGGCACCTAGCCTCCCAGGTCCCGGGCCAAAAGGCCCAGGTAGAGGAGGTAGAGCAGGAGGAAGACCACCCCCTCCCTGCGGCCGAGCCGCCCTCCCGTGTAGAGGAAGGGCCAGAGGAGGAGGCTCGCCAGGAGCATAACCCCCAGGTCCCGGGCGACCTCCGCCAGGGGGAAGGCCAGGGGTTGGACCAGGGCGGTGAGGCCCAGGATGCCCAGGATGTTGAAGATATTGGAACCCACGATGTTGCCCAGGGCGATATCGGGTTCCCTTTTGAGGGCGGCCACCAAGGAGGCCGCCACCTCGGGAAGGCTGGTCCCCAGGGCCACCAGGGTGAGGCCGATGACCAGTTCCGGCACCCCGAGCCCCCGGGCTAGGGCCACCGCCCCCTCCGTGAGCACCCGGGCCCCCAGGGCCAGAAGGAGGAGGCCGAGGAGGAGGAGGCCGTAGTCCCCAAGGCCCGCCCTCCCCCTCCCCCCGAACTCCCGGGCGAACTCCTCCTCCACCTCCCTTTCCGCCCCCTCCGTGGCCCGGTAAAGGAACCCGATGTACCCCAGGAGAAGGCCCACGAAGAGGAGGCCCTCGAGGCGGCCTATGCCGCCCCCCGTCCAGAGGGCGGGGAAGAGGAGGAGGGTGGCGAGGAGCATGAAGGGCACCTCCTGCCGCAGGAAGCGGGCTTGGGCCCTCAGGGGGGCCAGCAGGGCGGCCAGGCCCAGGATGAGGAGGAGGTTCAGGATGTTGGAGCCCACCACGTTCCCCAGGGCGATCCCCGGGCTTCCCGCCAGGGCCGCGGCCAGGCTGGCCGCCAGCTCGGGGCTGCTGGTGCCGAAGGCCACCACGGTGAGGCCCACCACCGCCGGGGCCACGCCCCAGGCCCGGGCCAGGGCCACGGCGCTCCGCACCAGGGCCTCCCCCCCCAGGTAGAGGAGGAGGATGCCCAGGGCGACCAGGAAGAGGTGCCAGAGGGATTCCATACCCTATTGAGGTTACCGGGCCCGGCCCTCGGGCACCACATCCAGCCGGGGCGAGGACCGCCCCTTAGGCCCGTGTCCCGGCTCACCTTTCCCCCCACCCCCCGTGCTAGAGTGGAGGGGCAGGCTAGGGGTGCCCCCAAGCGAGGGGCTGAGAGCTGGGTGGGTCCCAGCAACCCTTGGAACCTGATCCGGGTAATGCCGGCGGAGGGAAGCCTATGCGGAAGCGCCCAAACCCCCAAAACCCAGCCTTCCTCGGGCCGCAGGGCTTGGCCTTGCCGGCCTGAGGAGGTGAGACCTTGCTGGGAAGGCTGTACCTGGTGGTGACCCCCAGGCCCGGCTGGTCCTGGGAGGAGGTCCTGGACCGCACGGAAAGGGCCCTGGGGGGCGGGGTGGAGGTGGTGCAGCTTCGGGCCAAGGACTGGGAGGCCAGGCCCATCCTGGCGCTGGGGGAGAGGATGCTCTCCCTGGCCCGGCGCTACGGGGTGCCCTTTTTCCTCAACGACCGGCCCGACCTGGCGGCCCTTTTGGGGGCGGACGGGGTGCACCTGGGGCAGGGAGACCTCGCCCCGGAGGAGGCCCGGCGCTTCTTCCGGGGGCTGGTGGGCCGCTCCACCCACGCCCCGGAGCAGGCCCTGAGGGCGTTGGCGGAGGGGGCGGACTACCTCTCCGTAGGGCCGGTGTGGGAGACCCCCACCAAGCCCGGCCGCCCCGCGGCGGGCCTGGGGTACGTGCGCTGGGCCGCGGAAAGCCTCGGGGAGAAGCCCTGGTACGCCATCGGGGGGATCACCCTGGAGAACCTGGACCGGGTCTTGGAGGCCGGGGCCCGGCGCGTCGTGGTGGTGCGGGCCATCCTGGACGCCCCTGACCCCGAGGGGGCGGCCCGGGCCTTTAAGGAGCGGCTTTATGGTGTGGCTTAACGGCGAGGCCAAGCCCCTGGAGGGGAGGACCCTCAAGGAGGTCCTGGAGGAGCTGGGCGTGGACCTTGCCCGGGTGGCGGTCCTCCTCAACGAGGAGGCCTACCCCGGGCGGGAGCTGCCCCACCGCGTGCTCCAGGAAGGGGACGTGGTGGAGGTGGTGGCCCTCATGCAAGGAGGCTAGATGGACACCTGGAAGGTAGGGGATGTGGAGCTGAAAAGCCGCCTCATCCTGGGTTCGGGCAAGTTCCGGGACTTCGGGGTGATGCGGGAGGCCATAAGGGCTTCGGGGGCGGAGGTGGTCACCGTGGCCATCCGCCGGGTGGAGGCCAAGGCCCCGGGGCACGTGGGGCTTCTGGAGGCCTTGGAGGGGGTGAGGCTCCTCCCCAACACCGCCGGGGCCAAGACCGCGGAGGAGGCCCTGAGGATCGCCCGCCTGGGCCGGGCCCTCACCGGGGAGCGCTGGGTGAAGCTGGAGGTGATCCCCGACCCCACCTACCTCCTCCCCGACCCCGTGGAGACCCTGAAGGCGGCGGAGGCCCTGTTGGCGGAGGGCTTTTTGGTCCTGCCCTACATCGGCCCGGACCTGGTCCTGGCCCGAAGGCTGGCCCAGCTGGGCACGGCCACGGTGATGCCCCTGGCGGCCCCCATCGGCTCCGGCTGGGGGGTGCGGACCCGGGCCCTTCTGGAGCTCTTCGCCCGGGAAAGGGCCACCCTCCCCCCGGTGGTGGTAGACGCGGGGCTCGGCCTCCCCTCCCACGCGGCCGAGGTCCTGGAGCTGGGCCTGGATGCGGTGCTGGTCAACACCGCCATCGCCGAGGCCAAGGACCCCGTGGCCATGGCCGAGGCCTTCCGCCTGGGGGTGGAGGCGGGGAGGAGGGCCTACCTGGCGGGGCCCATGCCCCCTAGGGAGGGGGCGAGCCCCAGCAGCCCCGTGGAGGGGGTTCCCCTGGGGAAGACGCCATGAGGGCGGAAGTGGCGGTGGTGGGGGCGGGGATCATCGGGGCCCTGGCCGCCTACGAGCTCAGGAAGCGGGGCCTCGAGGTCCTCCTCCTGGACGCGGGCAAGGAGGGGGCGGCCACCCCCGCCAGCGCGGGGATGCTGGCCCCCTACCCCGAGGGGCTCTCCGGGGAGGTCTTGGAGGCCGCCCTCTTCGGCCTGGAGCGCTACCCCGACCTCTTGGCGGAGCTTGGGGATTGGGGCTTGCCGCTGGAGGCGGACTTCTCCGGGACCCAGGTGGTGGCCCTTTCCCCAGGGGAAGAGGAGGCCTGGGAAGCCCGGGAGCCCTTGGCCTACCCTGTGCGGGGGGGGAGGGGGGCGCGTACCTTCCCCGGGGGGTACGTGCACCCCCGGGCCCTGCGGCAGGCCCTGCTGAAGGCCTTGGAGGCGATGGAAACCCCCTTGGTCCCCGCCGAGGTGGATCGGGTGCAGCCGGGGCGGATCCACGGGCGGGGCGAGGGGGGGAGGTTTTCCCTGGAGGCCAGGCGCATCCTCCTGGCCGTGGGCGCCTGGGGCGGCCGGTTTGGCCTGGGGGTGCGGCCCTTGAAGGGGGAGGCCTTGCTCCTGGAGGGGGCGCCGCCCCCCATGCCCCTCTTCGCCGGGGACGGCTACCTCCTGCCCCGGGAGGGCGGGGTGTACGTGGGGGCCACGGGGCGGGAGGGCTGGGCCCCGGGGGTGGACCTCTTCGGCCTCAGGTGGCTTGCGGACTACGCCCACGAGCGCTTTCCCCCCTTGGAAGGGGCCCGGTTCCGGGAGGCCCTCTGGGGCTACCGGCCGGTGGGGGAGCTCTTCGTGGGGGAGGTGGAGGAGGGCATCTACGCCGCGGTGGGCCACGGGAGGAACGGGGTTCTCCTGGCCCCCTGGACCGCGGCGAGGGTTCTGGAGCTTATGGGGGTAGGGGCATGACCCAGCTGGAGGCGGCGAGGAAGGGCATCGTCACCGAGGAGATGGCCTACGTGGCCGAGAGGGAGGGGGTTTCCCCCGGGTTCGTGCGGGAGGGGGTGGCGGCGGGGCGGATCGTGATCCCCCGGAACCCCAACCACCGCACCCTTCGGGACTTCAAGGGGATTGGGGAGGGGCTTTCCGTCAAGGTGAACGCCAACCTGGGCACCTCCTACGATTACGTGGACCTCGAGGAGGAGGTGGCGAAGGCCCGGGTGGCCATCCAGTACGGGGCGGACACCATCATGGATCTCTCCACGGGGGGGGACTTGAAGGCCATCCGGGAAAGAATCCTGGAGGTGGCCACCGTTCCCCTGGGCACCGTGCCCATCTACGAGGCAGAGTTCCGCGCCGCCAGGAGGAAGAGCTTCTACGACATGTCCGCGGATGAGCTTTTCGGGGTCATCGAGGAGCACGGGCGGCAGGGGGTGGACTACATCACCGTGCACGTGGGGGTGACCCTGAGGAACCTGGAGGTCTACCGCCAAACCCCTCGCACCACGGGGATCGTGAGCCGGGGAGGAGGGCTCATGGCCGCCTGGATGCTCCACCGGGGTGAGGAAAACCCCCTCTACGCCCGCTTTGACGACCTCCTGGACATCGCCCGCACCTATGACATGACCCTCTCCCTGGGGGATGGCCTGAGGCCCGGCTCCCTGGCGGACAGCATCGACCGGGCCCAGATGGCCGAACTCCTCACCCTCGGGGAGCTGGTGGAACGGGCGAGGCGGGCGGGGGTGCAGGCCATGGTGGAGGGGCCGGGGCATATCCCCCTGAACGAGGTTGCGGCCAACGTGCAGATCCAGAAGAAGCTCACGGGCCATGCTCCCTTCTACATCCTGGGAATGCTCCCCGTGGACACCGCCGCGGGCTTCGACCACATCGCCGGGGCCATCGGGGGGGCCTTGGCGGGGTGGATGGGGGCGGATATGCTCTGCTACCTGACCCCGGCGGAGCACCTGGGCCTCCCCACGCCGGAGCACGTGAAGGAGGGGGTGATCGCCTTCCGGATCGCCGCCCACGCCGCGGACGTGGCCCGGGGGAACCCGCGGGCTCTGGAGCGCAACCGGCGCATGTCCGAGGCCCGCTACCGCCTGGACTGGGAGGGGCAGTTCGCCCTCTGCCTCTTTCCCGAGGAGGCCCGCCGCCTCAAGGAGGAGCGGGGCTCCAGGACCAAGGCCTGCAGCATGTGCGGCCCCTTCTGCCCCATGAACCTGGTGGAGGCGGTCCTACGGGGCAGGGCCCGGATGGAGCTTCAGGGTGCACCCTACGCCCACGACCCCGTGGGCTAGGGCGGGGGGTCGAGATGCTGACGAAAAGCTTCGGCCACGCCCCCCACCTCCTGACGGCACTGGGCAACCTCCAGCACCAGGGTGAAGGCCTCCTCGTCGCTAAGGGTAAGCCGAAAACCGTAAAGGCGCAGGTGGATATCGGCCACGGCGAAGGCCGTCCGCTTGTTGCCATCCGCGAAAGGGTGGCCTTTGGCTATGCCGACAAGGTAGGCTGCGGCCTTTTCCCAAGGGGTTGGGAAGCTTTCCTGCCCGGCGAAGCCAGTCCACGGGCGTTCCAAGGCAGCCTCGAGCCTGCCCAAATCCAGTATCCCGGGGCTTCCCCCATAGCGGCGGAGAAGGTCCTCGTGGATGGCCAAGACCAAGGAGAGGGGAAGCTTAAGCATCCGCCAGGCGCCGATAAAGCGCTTCCCGCTCCTGTAGGGACTGGAGGTAGGCCATCAAGGCCCTTAAGGTTGTTACGCCGGCCCCCGGCTCTGCCACCAGCAAGGCTCCTTCCCACCCCAGCACCTCCACCTCCTGGCCCGGCTTCAGCCCGGGGGCATGCTCCTCAAGGACCAGGGCCATGCGCCCGTCCAGCTCCATCACCTTGGCGCGCATACCCTCATTATGCCCGAGGTGAGGCATGCAGGTAGCGCTTACCATCGCCGGCTCCGACTCCGGGGGCGGGGCCGGGGTGCAGGCGGACCTTAAGACCTTCTTCCGCTTCGGGGTCTATGGGGCCAGCGCCCTCACCCTGGTCACCGCCCAAAACACCCTGGGAGTGCAACGGGTGGAACTCCTACCTCCTGACCTGGTTTATGCCCAGATCCAAAGCGTGGCGGACGACCTCCCCATCCACGCCGCCAAGACGGGGGCTTTGGGCAACGGGGCCATCGTGGAGGCTGTGGCCGAGGCGGTGGCCCGCCACGGGATCGCGCCCTTGGTGGTGGACCCGGTGATGGTGGCTAAAAGCGGGGATCCCCTCCTGGCGCCCGAGGCGGTCCGGGCCCTGAAGGAAAGGCTCTTCCCCCTGGCCACCCTTATCACCCCCAACCGCCTCGAGGCCGAGGCCCTCCTGCAAGGCCCCATACGCACCCCAAAGGAGGCAGAGGAGGCCGCCTGGGCCCTTCTGGAGCTGGGCCCCCGGGCCGTCCTCCTCAAGGGGGGGCACCTGGAGGGGGAGGAGGCGGTGGACCTCCTGGCCACCGCCGAAGGGGTCCGGGCCTTCCGCGCCCCCCGGGTGCGGACCCGCAACACCCACGGCACCGGCTGCACCCTCTCCGCGGCCATCGCCGCCCTCTTGGCCCTGGGGAAGCCCCTGGGGGAGGCGGTGGGGGAGGCCAAGGCCTACCTGACCCGGGCCCTGGAGACCGCTCCCGGCCTGGGGCACGGCCACGGCCCCCTCAACCACTTCGCCTAGGGGGGAGGGGCAGGGGCCTTCCCGCCACCAGGAGGTAGGCCTCCTCCGCCCCTTCCGCCAGGAGGGCGTTCACCTGGCCCAGGAGGTCCCGGTAACGCCGGGCCAGGGGGTGGGCGGGGACGATGCCCATCCCCACCTCGTTGCTCACGGCAATCACCCGCTTGCCGCTCTTCCGCACCGCCTCCAGGAAGCGCCCGGCCTCCGCCAGGGGGTCCAGCCCCCCTTCCAGGAGGTTGGCCACCCAGAGGGTGAGGCAGTCCACCACCACCGTGGGGTGGCGGGCCCGGCGGAGGGCCCCGGCCAGGTCCCGGGGCTCCTCCAGGGTCTCCCAGGTGGGGGGGCGCTCCGCCCGGTGGCGGGCGATGCGCTCGGCCATCTCCTCGTCCCGGGCCTCCGCGGTGGCGATGAGGGTGGCGAAGGGGCCGGCCAAGCGCTGGGCGAAGCGGCTCTTGCCGCTTTTCGCCCCGCCCAGGAGGAGGACCAGCCCGGGCGGGGGCGGGGGGTCGGGGCTCGAGGGACCCCCCTCGAGGGCCACCCCTCCCCCCCGGACGAGGCCCAGGGCCCGGTGGAGGTGCCCCAGGTCCAGGTGCGCCTCCACGGCGTCCGCCAGCCCCTCCAGGGCCGCCTCCAGCCCCCGGGCCTCCCGGCCGAAGAGGGCCCGCTGCACGGCGGGGTCCTCCAGGAGGCCGTGGAGCCAGGTGGCGAGGAGGGGTCCCTCCTGGTGGAGGAGGGGCAGGCCCTGCCCGTGGTGGATCTCGTACCCCTCCGCCTCCAGGCCGTTCAGCCTCCCCCAGAAGCCCTCCAGCCCCTCCAGGCGCACCCGCCTCCGCCGCACCGTCTTCTCCCGCGCCATGCGCACCCGGAAGGGGAGGAGGCCCAGGCCGGGGAAGACCCCCCTTTCCTCCACCCCTTCCTCGTCCACCAGGAGCTCGGAGAGCATCTCCGCCCCGCCGCAGACCGCCAGGAGGGGCTTGCCTCTTTGCGTGTGTTCCCGGATCAGGGGGAGGAAGCCGCGGAGCCAGGGGAGGTCCCGGGCCGGGAGGCGGCTTCCGGGGAGGATCAGGAGGTCGGCCCCCTCGGCCTCCTCCGGCGTTCGGGCGTACAGGGGGCGGGCGAGCTCGGAAAGGGGCCAGAACTCGTCCAGGTTGGCCGCGTGGGGGTAGCGGAGGACGGCCACCTTGGGGCCCTCCCCTGTCCGGGGCCGGTAGCGGAAGCCGTCCTCCTCGGGGAGGTCCAGGGGGAGGAGGGGCAGGGTGCCCAGGACCGGCACCCCCGTCCAGCCCCGGAGGAGGCCGTAGGCGGGCTCCAGGAGGGAGAGGTCCCCCCGGAACTTGTTGAGGACGAAGCCCACAAGCCGCTCCCGGTGCTCCCCCAAAAGGGCCCAGGTGCCGAAGAGGGCCCCCAGGGAGCCCCCTTGGTCCACGTCCGCCACCAGGAGGGCCCGGGCGTCCGCCCAGGCTGCCGCCTGGAGGTTGGGGAGGTCGGGCCAGAGGTTGCGCTCCACTGGGCTGCCCGCCCCCTCGAGGACCAGGAGGTCGTACTCCCGCAAAAGCCCCTCCAGGGCCTCCCGCACCGGGGCCAGGAGGTGGGGCCGCCGCTCCCGCCAGGGGAGGCGGGAGAGCCTGGGGTCCACCTGGCCCAGGACCACCACCTGGCTCCCCCGCTCCCCGAAGGGCTTGACGAGCACCGGGTTCATCCGCGGGTCGGGGGGGACGCCCGCCGCCAGGGCCTGGAGCCACTGGGCGCTGGCCATCTCCCCCCCGGCCACCACCCGGGCGTGGTTGGACATGTTCTGGGCCTTGAAGGGGGCCGCCCGGAGGCCCAGGCGGCGGAAGTGGCGGAGAAGTCCCGCGGTGAGGAAGCTTTTCCCCACCCCACTTCCCGTGCCCCAGACCGCCAGGGCCCTCGCCCGCACCCGCCACCCCCTACGGTCCCAGTCTAAGCGCCCTCCGCGGCCCGCGCCACGGCGGGGGCCTCAGGGGCACGGGCAGGCGGCTTCCGCCTCTGACCCGCGGGGCGGCCTTAGCCTGCGGGCAGGGAGACCGTGGTCCCGGGCGGGACCCGGCCCCGCCTCCGGGGCCATAATGGGGCCATGGCCCCGGGCTTCCACCGCCGCTACGCGGGGCGGCTGGCCTGGCGCTACCGCCTCCTCCTGGCCTCGGGCCTGGCCCTCCCCGGCCTCCTCCACCCCCCCTTGGCCCTGGCCTCCCTCCTGGCCCTCCTCCTCCCCGCCCGCCTCTTCGAGGGCCCGGCCCTGCGGGCCATCGCCCGGCAGACCCTGGCCTACCCCACGGCCCTGGCCTACGGGGAGGAGCGGCTTTGGGCCGAGGTGCGCAAGGCCCCTCTGGCGCTTCCCTCCTTCCCCCAGGGCCTCCTCCTCCTCTACCTGGTCCTCCTCCTCCTGGTCCTCGTCCTCGCCGCCTGGCGAGCCGGGACGGTGGGGGGGAGCCAGGCGGCCCCTCCCGGGGTGGAGCGTCCGGCGGACCCCAGGCGGGGGGACGGGGAGGCGGCCCCCGCCGGGGAGCCCCTTGACGGGGGGCGAGGGGAGGCCCTCCCCGGGGAGGCCCAGCCCGCTCCCCAAGGGGCGGAGGGGGAGTTGGGGGCCTTCCCTCCCCCCCCTGGGGAGGGCGGGGAGGCCGTGTCCCCGGGGGCAGGGGAGGCCCAAGCCCCCCCCTCGGACCTCGAGGCCGCCCCCGGGGAGGGGGTTTCCCGGGACGGGGAGCCGGCCCCGGGGCCGGGAGGGGCCGGAACCCCCCCGGGGGCCGGGGAGGAGGGGACCCCGGGGGAAGGCCGGACCGGGGGCCCGGGAGGGGAAGGGGTTCCCGAGGGACCCTCCCCCTTGCCGGGGGGGGCGGGCCCCCCACCCCTCTTCGGGGAGGGGCCGGCCCTGCCTCCCCTTCCCCTGCCCCCGGGGGAGGGGGTGGGGCTCCTGGAACCGGGCGCGGGGGAGGGGCTCGGGGAGCTCCCCGCCCCCTGGGCCGGGGGCCAGCCCCCGGAACGGGTGCGCCGGGGGGTGGAGGTCTACCTGGAGCGCACCCCTCTATCCCCTGAGGCGCGGGAGCTCCTCCGGCGCTACTTCCTGGAGGGGGGGAGGCCTTAGGGGGTCCCCCGTCCCCGGATCCGCTCCAGGGCCTCGGCCACCTTCACCGGGCCCACCTCGAGGCGGTCCGCCATGGGGAAGGCCCCCAGGCTCCCCCCGTGGCCGAAGCGGGCCCCCACCCGCAGGTCCACATCCTTGAGGAGCTCCCGCATGAGCGCGTGCTTGTTTCCCCCCTCCATGGCCGCGTAGGGGTTGGCCCGCACCTCCAGAAGGCGGAAGCCCTCCCCCTCCACCTGGTAGATGGCGAAGCGGGGGGCGTGGCCGAAGGGCCCGGGGTAGACCCTTCCCTCGTCGTCCTTGGACAGGGCGATGGCGATGCGCATGGCCCCAGGATACATCCCGCCTCCCCGGCCTACCCCTCCCGCCGCCACTCCCCGCTCTTCCCCCCCGCCTTGTGGAGGAGGCGCAGCCCGGAGATGGTGAGGCCCTTGGAGGCCGCCTTCAGCATGTCGTAGACGGTGAGGGCGGCCACGGCGCAGGCGGTGAGGGCCTCCATCTCCACCCCGGTCTCCGCCTTGGTTCGCACCGTGGCCTCGAGGCGTACCCGCCTCGCTTCCCGGAGGAGCTCCGCCCGCACCTCCACCCCGGTGAGGGGCAGGGGGTGGCAGAGGGGGATGAGGTCGGCGGTGCGCTTGGCCCCCAGGATCCCCGCCAGCTGGGCCACCAGGAGGGGGTCCCCCTTGCCCACCCCGCCCCCTTCCAGGGCCAGGAAGGCCTCTTCCGTGAGCTCCACAAAGGCCTCCGCGGTGGCGGTGCGGAGAGTGGCGGGCTTTTCCGAAACGTCCACCATCTGGGGCCGACCGTCCTTGAAGTGGGTGAGGTCCATGCCCCCAGTGTAGGGCTTGCCGCGGGGGGCCGCGGGGGCGGCGCTAGAGGGCGAACTCCCGGAGGAGCCCCTCCAGGTCCAGGGCCTCCCGCTGGCCCAGGGCGGGGTAGACCCCGGGGTAGCGGGGGAGGTAGGCCTGGAGGCGCTCCTCGAAGGTGGGTGCCTCCGCCCGCCAGAAGACCCCCACGGGGATCCGCTCCCCCCACTCCGCGGCCTTCGCCTGGAAGAGGGCCATCTTCCCGTCCAGCTCCTCGGGGGAAAGCCCCTCGGGCACGTAGGGGTCGTAGCCCTCCTCCTGGAGCCGGTAGAGGCGGGGAGCGAACCACTCCTTGGTGTGCAGGTCGTTGTAGGTGGGGCAGGGCTGGAGGACGTGGAGGAAGGCCAGGCCCCGGTGGAGGATCCCCTCCTTGATGAGCTCCTTCAGGCCCTTCACGTCGTAGGCGTAGCCCCGCCCGATCCAGGTGTAGCCCGCGGCGAAGGCCAGGAGGAGGGGATTGATGCGCCCCTGGGGGTTGGGCTTGGGGAGGCTTTTGGTCTTCTCTCCGAAGCCCAGGGTGGGCCCCGCCTGCCCCTTGGTGAGGCCGTAGACCTCGTTGTCGTAGAGGATGTACAGCATGTCCACGTTCCTGCGGCCTGCGGCCACGAAGTGCCCGGCCCCGATCCCTAGGCCGTCCCCGTCCCCCCCCACCGCCACCACCGTGAGGTGGGGGTGGGCCAGCTTGGCCCCCTGGGCGATGGGGAGCACGCGGCCGTGCAGGGTGTGGACCCCGTAGACGTTGAGGTAGTGGGGGGTCTTGGCCGAGCAGCCGATCCCGGAGAAGACCACGGTCCGGCTGGGGTCTTTCTTCAGCTCGAAGAGGGCCATCTGCAGGGCGGAGAGGATGCCGAAGTCCCCGCAGCCGGGGCACCAGTCGGGGTTCTTCTCCGCCTTGTAGTCGGCAGGCTTGAGTTCCAGCATTCTAGACTCCTTTCCTGAGGACCAGGCGCTCCGGCGCCTCTTTCGTCAGCACCGCCCGTAGGGCCTCCACCGCCTCGTCCAGGGTGATGGGGCGGCCGTTGTACTTCACCACCCGGTGGTGCACCCTCTGGAGGGTCTCCTGCTGCACCAAATCGGCGAGCTGCCCGGAGTAGTTGTGCTCCACGGTGACGAGCCGCTTCCCCTCCAGGAGGGGGGCGATCTCGGGGAAGGGCCAGAGGAGCCGGAGGTGCAGGTAACCCACCCCAGGGAGGCTTTCCAGGGCTTCCAGGAGGGTCCCCTTCACCGTGCCGAAGCCCAGGACCAGGACCTCCCCGTCCCGGAAGAGGGTGTACTGGTCCTCTTGGGGGATCTCCTTCCGGGCGGTTTGGAGCTTTTGCATGCGCTTTTCCATCTGTGCCTCACGCACCACGGGATCCTCGGTGATGTGGCCCACCTCGTCGTGTTCGTCGGAGGTCATCCAGTAGAAGCTCCCCGGGGTGCCCAGGGGGGCGAAGGGGGAGATGCCGTCGGGGGCCATTGCGTAGCGGGGGAAGGGCTCGGGCCGGCCCTCCCGGCCTGGGAAGCGCCGCTCTCCGTTCAAGGAAAGGGGCTTTAGGGCCTCCTTGGGCAGGCTCTGGGCCATGGAGGCCAGAAACTTGTCCAAAAGGTGCACCACCACCGTCTGGTAGCGCCAGGCCCAGGCCAGGGCCTTCTGGGCGTCCAGGAAGGCGTCCTCGATGTCCCCGGAGGCCAGGACCAGCCGGGGGTACTCCCCGTGCCCGCCCCTTAGGGCGAACTGGAGGTCCCCCTGCTCCGTGCGGGTAGGCAACCCCGTGCTGGGCCCGCCCCGCTGGTAAAGGGTCACCACCAGAGGGGCCTCCAGCATCCCGGCGAAGCCCATCCCCTCGGCCATGAGGCTGAAGCCGGGGCCGCTGGTGGCGGTGGCCGCCCTGGCCCCGGTGAGGGCGGCGCCAATGGCCATGGTCACCGCGGCGATCTCGTCCTCGGTCTGGACCACGGCCACGTCCGCCCCTTGGAAGGCGGTGTGGGCCTCCAGGTACACCGACTCGTCGGTGGCCGGGCTGATGGGGTAGTAGGTCTGGAAGCGGAGCCCCCCGGCCAGCTTCCCCAAGGCGGCCGCCTGGGCCCCCGTGAGGTAGACCCGGCCCGGCTCGTAGCCATTCAGGGAGAGCTGGGAGGGGAGCCTGGGGACCTCCTCCCGGTAGACCGCCTTGGCCACCTCCTGGTTGAGCTCCAGCACCTTGCCCCGGAACTGATGGGCCAGGGCCTCCAGAAGGGGCTCCAGGGGAAAGTCCAAAAGGCGCAGGCTCGCGGCCACGGCGATGGTGTTGAGGGTGCGCCGGGCCTGGAGGGAGGGCACCCCGAGCTCCCCCCCGATCCGGTCCGCCACCTCCTCAAAGGGGTAGGGCAGGGGCTGGACCCCCGCCTCCACGTAGGCCTGCAGGACCTCCTTGAGGCTCGGGTCCAGCTTGCCGAAGCGCTCCGCGAGGGCCTCCGCCGCCCGGTGGTCCAGCATGGGGAGCTTGTGGACCGTGAGGTCCAGGGCCCTGGGGTCGTAGAGGAGGGCTCCGCCAGGGCGCACCTCCCCCAGGTGCCGGGCCAGGGTCTCCCCGTCCAGGGCCACCAGGAAGTCCACCTTCTCCCGAAAGGCCCCCACGGGTTTTCGCGAGAGGCGCACGTCTAGGTAGGAGTGCCGCCCCATGATGTTGGAGTGGTACTCCCGCTTGGTGGCCACCCACCAGCCGCCCTTGGCCACCGCCCGGGCGAAGAGGGTGGCCGCGGTCTCGATCCCGCCCCCTTGGGGGCCACCGACGCGCCAGGTGAACTCCTGCATAGGGTCCTCCTTGCTTCTCCGATTACCCTACCCCAAAGGGGGGCGGTTGGCTAGGGGCGTTTGCCCAAAGGGGCTACTCCTCCCGGTCCGCCCGGTGGAGGCGCTCGCCCCAGAGGCTTTGCGGCCGGTGGTGCTCCAGGACCAGGGCCCGCACCTCAGGGTCCTCTATGCGCTCCGCGGCGTAGAGGGGATGGTGGCGCCGCACCTGGAAGGCCCCGAGGAGCCCCCGCCGCAGGGGGTAGGGGGGGAGGGGAGGGGCGTAGAGGCCGGTGAGCACCCGCTCCAGGGGGCGGTAGGGCCTTAGGGCCTTGCCCGCGTCGTGCAGGAGGGCGGCCCGCACCGCGTAGGCCGGGGCCTCCGGGTGGTCCCGCAGGAGCCTCCGGGCCACCCGCACCCCGTGGGCCCGGTCCCGGGGGTCCATGGAGAGGTACAGGGCCCGCTCCTCCCCCTGCAGGAAGGCCAGGGCGAAGGCGTCGTCCGGCCTCTCCCAGCGGGGGAAGAGGGCGCGAAGGAGGCGGAGGAGCCGCCCCTGAAACCCCCCGGCCCGCCTCTGCGGCAGGCCCTTGGCCTTCGCCCCTTCCAAGGCTAGATGAACTTCTTCAGCATGGTGGCGATCTCCTCGGGCTTCTTGGGGTCCACCTTGCCCTCGGAGACCTCGGCGGCGCACACGTTCAGGAACTCGTGGAGGATCAGGGTGGCCGCCGCCTCCATGGCCTTCTTGGTGGCGGTCATCTGGGTGAGGACCTCGTCGCAAGGGCGGCCCTCGGCCACCATCTTCTGCAGGCCCCGCACCTGGCCTTCGATGCGCCTCAGCCGCTTGAGGATGTTCTCCACGGTCTCCTGCCCCAGCTCGGTGGTCTTGGTCATGGGGGCATTATATACCACTACCCCCTATTTCGTCCTCGCTCACGGGTTCCTCGGGTTCGGTAGCCCTGGGCCTGCGCACCCAAAGGAGCCTGGCCCCAAGACGCCGGGCGATCTCCCCCAGGCGCTGGCCGGGATCCGCTACCCCCCCCTGGGGATCCTCCTCTTCGGCGGGGGAGGCTGCCATTCCCCAAGGGGGGGGAGGGGGTAGCGGGGCCTCCGGGGGAACCGGGCGGGAGGCGGGGGGGCTAGGGTCCGGGCTTTTTTTTTCCAGGACGAAGGCGATCTCCGCCACCCCGAAGTGGGCCTGGGCCAGGGGCATGAGAGCCGCCTTCTGCTCCGCGGCCTTCTTGTGGTGGAAGGCCTTGTCCTCGGGGAAGCGGAGCATCAGGACCCCCCCCTCCACCTGGGGCCGGGCTTCCCGCACGAAGGCCCGCAGGGTGGGCCTCAGGCCCTCCAGGAAGCTCCGGAAGCGGGCGGGGAGGTCGGTTTCGGGAGGGGGTACCGCCTGCGCTTCCGGGTCCGGGTGGCGGGGCGGGCTCTCCCCGAGGGGATTTTGGGGGGCCCGTGGGGGCGCAGGCTCCCTTGGGTCGCCCAGGGGCGGCAGGGGGGCCTCCAGGCCGCCGGGCGGGGGGCCCGGGTGGGTGAGGCCTGGGGTGCCCGCGGGGGGCTGGGCCCGGGCGGAAGCCTCCAGGAGGGCGGCCTCCAGGGCGAGGAGGTCGGAGCGCCGGGCGAGCCGCTCCAGGGCCTCGTCCAGGGAGGTGAGGGCGTGGAGGAGGGCCTCAGGGGGGGCGGGCAGGGCCCTTCCCGGGAGGCCGTAGGCGGCGTAAAGGGCTTCCCGCAGGACCTCCATGAGCCCCCCCACCAGGCTCCGGGGGGCGAACCCCTCCCCGTGGAGCCTCCTGGCCCCCTCCAGGGCCTCCCCCAGGCGGCCCCCTAGGAGGCTTTCCGCAAGCCCCCAGAGGGCCTCCTGGGGGGGGAGGCCCAGGGCCCCTTCCGCCTTCTCCCGGGTCAGGGGGCCCTCCAGGAGGAGGAGGCGGTCCAGGAGGCTTTCCGCATCCCGCATGGCCCCGTCCGCCAGCCGGGCCAGGAGGCGGAGGGCCTCCTCCTCGGCCTCCCGCCCGAGCCCCTCCAGGATCCGCCTCAGCTTCCCCGCGATCTCCTTCTCGGTGAGGCGGCGGAAACGGTAGTGCTGGGTGCGGGAGAGGACCGTGGGGGGCATGCGCTCGGGTTCGGTGGTGGCGAAGACGAAGAGGACGTGGGGCGGGGGCTCCTCCAGGGTCTTGAGGAGGGCGTTGAAGGCGCTTTTGGAGAGCATGTGGGCCTCGTCCAGGATAAAGACCCTCCTGGGGGCGGCGAGGGGCGCGAGCTGGATGCGCTCGCGGAGCTCCCGCACGTCCTCCACGGAGTTGTTGCTGGCGGCGTCGATCTCCACCACGTCGGGGTGGGCTCCCCGCTGCACCGCCCGGCAGTGGGGGCAGACCCCGCAAGGGGCCTCCTCCCCCTGGCACCCCACGGCCATGGCCAGGAGCCTGGCGGTGGTGGTCTTCCCCACCCCCCGGGGCCCGGAGAAGAGGTAGGCCTGGGCCAGCCGCCCCTCGCGGATGGCCCGCGCCAGGGGCTCCTTCACATGCTCCTGGCCCACCACCTCGGCGAAGGTCAGGGGGCGCACCCGGCGGTAGAGGGCGCTCACAAGGGCTAGTATAGGGCGTGGTGCGGAGCTTCCTCTCCTTCCACGCCGAGGCCCCCCTGGAGGAGGCCCTGGCCTTCGCCCGCGCCCGCGCGGGGGGCGCGGGGGTGTACCTGGTCCCGGATCCCCCGTGGGTGAGCCTCTACCACGAGGCCCTCGAGGCCCAGGAGGACCCGGGGGCCATCCGGGGGTTTTTGCGGGAACTCTCCCGCTTGGGGCGGGCCCTGGCCTTTTTGGTCCTGGCGGAGGAGGACCTCCTCTTCCTCCTGGCGGAAGGGGGCCGGGTGCGGGCGGAGCTGAGGCGGGGTCCGGAGCTGGGGGAGGCCCTGTGGGGCCCCGAGGACCTCCTCCCCCTGCTGGAGGCGGCCCAGGCCATGCCCCCCCTGAGCGCCGTCCGGGCCCTGGCGGCCCCCTTCGGCCTCCACCCCGACCACGCCGCCTTGGGCTTCCTGGACCTCCTCGAGGCCGAGGAGGAGGAAGGCCTGCCCGAGGAGGTGGTCTACCTTGAGTGAAGCGCTCTTGGTGAAGGTGGGAGGAAGCCTAAGGGGGGCCGAAGCCCTGCTGGACGAGCTTTCGGGCTACCCCGGCCCCCTGGTCCTGGTCCACGGGGGCGGCCCGGAGATCGGGGCCCTCCTGGAGCGGCTCGGCTTCCAAAGCCGCTTCGTGGAAGGGCTCAGGGTTACCCCCGAGGAGCAGCTGGAGGCGGTGGAGATGGCCCTCTACCTCACGGGCAAGCGCCTGGCGGAGGGGCTTTCCCGAAGGGGAAGGAAGGCGGTGGCCCTCTCGGGCCGGGACGCCCTTTGCCTCCGGGGCCAGGCCCTCCCGGGGCTGGGCCGGGTGGGGGAGGTGGTGGGGGTTGAGGCCGGGCTCCTCCTGGACCTGCTGGCGGGGGGCTACACCCCCCTCCTCGCCCCCATCGCCCTGGACGAGGCGGGCCCGCTGAACGTGAACGCGGACACCGCCGCGGGGGCGGTGGCCGGGGCCCTCCGGTGGCCTGCCGTCTTCCTCACCGATGTGGAGGGGGTTCTGGAGGACCCCCAGGACCCCAGGACCCGCCTCCCCCGCCTGACCCCCGAGGGGGTGGAGGCCCTGAAGGCCCGGGGGGTGGTCCGGGGGGGGATGCTCCCCAAGGTGGCGGCGGCCCTCAGGGCCTTGGCGGCCGGGGCCCCCTGGGCGGCCATCGCCAAGGGGGAGCGGGGTGTGCTGGGACGGGTGCTTTCCGGGGAGGCGGGGACCCGCTTCACCCCTGGAGAAGCTCCAGAAAAGCCCGCATGAACCCGGGGAGGTCCTGGGGGCCCTGGGCGGTGACCAGGTTTCCGTCCACCACCACCCCCTCTTCCCGGTAAAGCCCCCCGGCGTTTGTGAGGTCGTCCCGGATGGAGCGGAAGCCCGTGACCCGCCTTCCTCGCACGAGCCCGGCACTGATCAAGACCCAGCCCGCGTGGCAGATGGCCCCGAGGGGCTTCCCCTCCCCCGCCACCCGCCGCACCAGGGAGAGCACCTCCGGGCTCCGGCGCAGGTAGTCCGGGGCGAAGCCCCCGGGGATGAGGAGGCCCCCAAGCTCCGGGGCCTCCTTGGCGCTCAGATCCGCCTTCCAGGCAAAGCCCGACTTGGCCCGGTACTCCCTGGCCTCCGGCCCTATGACCAGGGGCCGGTACCCCGCCTCCTGCACCCGGTAGTAGGGGTAGAGGAACTCCCGCTCGTCAAAGAGGTCCGCCAAGAGAATCCCGATGCGCTCCACGCCACACCTCCAGGAACTCCTTCAGGATATTCCCCGTCACCCCCCAGATGTCCACCCCCCGCCAGGGGAAGTGCCACACCGTGCGGCCCAGGCGCACCTCGCTCCAGGGGGCCACCCCCAGGAGCTCCTCGAGGGGGGCCAGGAGGACCTCGGCCACCTCCTCCGGGCTGGGCCTTAGGGGGGGGAGGTCTTCCCGGTAGACCACCACCGGCTGGACCAGGAAGCCCTGGGGGGAGAGGGTGGAGGAGAGGAAGCCCAAAGGTTCCAGCCCCGAAAGGCCCACCTCCTCCGCCGCCTCCCGCAGGGCCGCCTCCACGGGCGTCTCCCCCGGCTCCACCACCCCCCCGGGGAAGCTCACCTGCCCCGCGTGGGTGGGGAGGTGGGGGCTCCGCCGGGTAAAGAGGAGGCTTTCCCCCAGGAGGGGCACGGCCACCGCCGCCAGGCGGAAGCCCTCGGGGAGGGCTAGCCCTCCCGGCAGGCCCTGAGGGAGCGCCTTCTTAAGGCGCTCTCGGGGTCCAGGCCCCGCTCGGCGAAAAGCCCTACCAGCTGCCAAAGCGCCTCCTCCAGGTCCCCCCGCTCCAGCGCGGCCCTCAACCCCGCCTCACTCCCCTTTTCCACCCCCTTCTTCTGCAGCTCGTAGGCCCGGAGGAGGGTGGGGAGGGTTTTGGGCAGGCCGCAAGGGGCTTCCCTTTTCCCTTCCTCCGCCTTCAGGGCCTCCCAGCGCCCCTTCACCTCCTCCGGGGTGTCCGCCTTGGCCCCGCCGAACACGTGGGGGTGGCGGCGGATGAGCTTCTCCACGATGCGGCGCTCCACGTCCCCGTAGGTGAAACGCCCCTCCTCCTCGGCGATGACGCTGTGGAAGGCCACCTGCAGGAGCACGTCCCCCAGCTCCTCGGCCATCTCCGCCGGGTTTCCCCGGAGGAGGGCGTCCGCGGCCTCGGAGGCTTCCTCCAGGAGGTAGGGCACCAGGCTCTCGTGGGTCTGGGCCCGGTCCCAAGGGCACCCTCCAGGGCCCCGCAGGCGGCGCATCACCTCAAGCAGCCGTTCCATGCCCCCTATTCTCCCGCAGGAGGAGGCCGCCGAGGAGGGAGAGGCCCACCAGGAGGAGGCTTAGGGGGTCCAGGGGGGCGGGCTCCAGCCGCCAGCCCACGGGCCCCGGGGTGGGCAGGCCGGTGGTGCGGGTGAGGAGGAAGAGGAGAAGGAGGGTGCCCACCAGGCCCCGCCCCACCCGGAGCCACCCCGGGCCCAGGCGCACCTCCAAGAGGGGGAGGAGAAGAAGGGAGAGCCCGTAGCCCAGCTGGGCCGCCAGGAGGAACATGAAGAGGACCCCGTACCAGAAGCCCGCGGGCTGCTGGTCCAGGGGCAGGTCCCTCCCGGCGAACATGTCCCCGCAAAGCCCCCCGCCCAGGGGGGTTTCCCCGAAGCCCAGGAGCTGCAGGAAGAAAGGGAGGGCGAGGAAAAAGGCGGCAAGCCGCACTAGGGGCGCTCCCTCAGGGCTTCTAGGCGCACGGCGGTGCCGTAGGCCAGGATCTCCGCCGCCCCCGCCATGACCCCCGCGGTGGCGTAGCGCACCCCCAGCACGGCGTGGGCCCCAAGCCGCCGGGCCTCCTCCAGCAGCCGCCTTTCCGCCTCCTCCCGGGCTTCCCTCAGCATCTCCGCGTACTCGGGGATCTCCCCTCCCACCAGGGTTCGGAGGCCCGCCAGGAGGTCCTTACCCAGGTGCTTGGCCCGCACCGCGCTGCCCTTGACCACCCCCAGCACCTGGACCACCCGGTGGCCGGGCACCTCGTCCAAGGTGGTGAGCAGGATCTCCACAGGTCCCATCCTACCGGTCCCGCCGGGCGAAGACCAGGCCGCCGAGAAGCGCCAAGGCCAGAGCGAGGAGGGAGAGGTGGGCGAACCCCAAGAGGGGTCCCACCTCCCCCAGCCTTTCCGCCACCAGGTAGCCCACGGGCCCGGTGAGCACCGGGGCGTCCAGGCCCGCAAGGAGCCCCACCCGGTGGGTCTCCTGGGGGTTCAGGAGGAGGGCCAGGGTGAAGAAGCCCTCCAGGGGGTAGTCCTTGAGGCGCACCGCCAGGGCCACCACCAGGGGGCCGTAGAGGACGTTCAGCAGGCCGAAGAGGGCGAAACCCAGGCCCAAGACCCGCCTTTCCTCCAGGAGGAGGGCGGAAAGCAGGGCGGCAAGCCCCAGCCAGAAGGCCAGCACCCCTGTCCCCGAGAGGAGGAGCCAGAGGAGGGCCTTCCCGGAAAGCCCCAAGACCCCCGCCCCCAGCAGGAGGCCCAGGGCCAGGGGCAGACCGAGGCCCAGGAAAACCCCCAGCGCCCCCAGCAAGAACCCCCGGAAGGGGCGGAGGGGCAGGCCCAGGAGGAAGGCCCACTCCTCCCTCGAGGCCAATAGGGGCACCCCCAGGGCCAGGACCAGGGGGGGGAGGAGGAGGAGGAGCCCGGAGTACAGCCCCACCAGCCCCACCCCCTCCCCCCGGCCCAGGAAGCCCAGGGCCAGGAGGGGGGGTAGGACCAGGGGGCCCAGGGCCCAAGGGTTGCGCCAGACCTCCTTCAGGAAGAGGGCGGTCATGGGACCTTGGGGGGTGGGGGGAGGAAGTCGGCGGGCACCCAGGTGCGCCCCTCCCCCTCCTTCAGGGCCTCCACCCAGGTGAGGACCCGCCCCCCCGCCCGCTCGGGCCGGGCCCGGAGGTGCTCTGCCAGGGCCTGCCTGTCGGCGAAGACCAGGAGGCCCGAGCCCATGGGGGTCCGGATCCGGGGGTGGTGGTAGAGGAGGGCCCTTTCTGCGGCCACCCAGCGGGGGGCGGTGCGGGTGCTCCCCCCGAAGTCCGCCAGGTAGACCTCCCGGGCGCTGAGGGAGGGCCCCCCCCAGCCGTTCAGCTGGTCCAGGAGGCAGGCGGGGTCGTCGTAGAAGAAGGCCCGCCCCTGGGGATTCACCGCCTGGGCGGCGTGGCGGGCGTCCAGAACGGTCATGAAGCAGTAGGGGCAGGCCTCCACCCCCACCCTAAGGGCCCGGGGGGCGGCCAGGGCCCGGCCCAGAAAGGCCACCCCTAAAAGGCCGAGGAGAAGCTCGCGTCGCCGCATGGCCTAGTGCCCGTGGTGCCCTTCCCCTTCCTCCAGAAGCCCCGCGTGCCGGGCCAGGAGGGCCACCAGGTTCATCTCCGGCAGAGGGGCCAGGTCCAGGAGGGTCTGGAAGTCCAGGAGCCGCTGGCGGCCGTGGGCCTCCCGGTGCCGCTCCGCAAACGCCCGGGCCTGGGCAGGGTCGGCGAAGGCCACCAGCCTGGCGTTCATCACCACCATCATCCGCTCCCCCCAGTAGAAGGTGGCCTGGCGGGCGGGCACCAGGCGGGCCGTCTCCTGGGGCCGGGCGGGGTCGTAGCCCCCCCGGTCGGTCACGTGGAAGGTGGCCCCCTCCCCGTCCCCAAGGCCGTGGACCCAGGCGTAGTTCACCATGCAGGCGATGCTCTCGAAGTGCAGGGCCTCCACGGTCTGCTTGGGGTCGTGGGGAGCAGGACGGGGCCGCTCAAAGGCGATCTGGCTGTAGGTCTGCTCGAAGAAGCCCTGGGGGAAGGTGCGCCCCCGCCACTGCCCCTCGGGGGTCTTGAGGGGCATGTCGCAGAAGGCGCACCGCCCGTCCTCCCAGGGGGTGGTCCTGGCGGAAACCAGGCTCCCCCCCCGAGGGGAGGCTATCCCCCCGTGGCCGTGGCCCCCATGCTGGGCCAAGGCGGGCCCCGCCAGGACCAGGCCCCCTAGAACCTTGAGCACCTCACGCCGGTTCCTCATAGAGCACCTCCATCAGCCAAGGGACGCGCTCGTCCCCAGGGCCCAAAACCAGTTCGGGGGGGCCCTCTTCCACCAGCTGCCCGCCCCGCAGGAGCGCCAGCCGGTCCGCCCGCCGGGCCTCCTCCACGTGGTGCAGGGCTAGGAGGACCACCCCCTCCCGCTTGGCCTCCACCCAGGCCCAGAACCGCTCCCGCCCCCTGGGGTCCAAGGCGGCGGTGGGCTCGTCCAGGAGCCAGATGGGGGGGTCCCCCATAAGGGCCGCCGCCAGGGCCAGGCGCTGGCGCTGCCCCCCGGAGAGGAGGCCCACGGGCCGGTGCAGGAGCCCCTCCAGCCCCATGCGCCCCGCCGCCTCCTCCAGGGCCTCCCGGCCCAAGCCCTTGGCCCGCCTCGCCCCTTCCAGGACCTCGCGGGCCTTGAGATGGGGGAAAAGCCTGGGGCTTTGCGGGAGGTAGGCCCTAAGGGGGAGGGCCCGGGGGTCGCGGGGGGGATAGCCCAGGAGCCGGGCCTCCCCGCCGTCGGGCCGGAGGCGCCCGGCGAGGAGGGCGAGGAGGGTGCTTTTCCCCGCCCCGTTGGGGCCCAGGAGGCCCACCACCCCCCCTCGGACCTCGAGGCTCACCCCGAGGAGCCGCCCCGCCTTCCTCAGGCCCTGAGCCGCCACCACAGCCAGCCTCCCAAAAGCCCGAGGGCGAGCCAGGGCCCCGCCAGGGGAGCTTCCCGCGGCAGCCTCTCGGCCGCGGGGTCGGCCAGGGCCACCGTCCGCAACCCCGGCACCTGCCCCTCCACCCCCTCCCAGAGGATCACCCCCGGGGAGAGGGCGAAGAGGGAAAGCTCCGGCTGCCGGGCGAGGAGCAGGGCAAAGGAGCCCGTGGGCAGGTGGGGGACGGGGAGGCCTGAGGCCCGGTCGTAGCGGTTGCCCCGCACCTCGACCTTGGCCTCGGGGTCGTCCACCAGGAGGTCGTAGAGGTTGCCCAAGAAGGCGTTCCCCTCCACGGAGGCCGAATTCCCCCCCCGCTCCCGGGTGATCCGCAAGGCGGTGCCGTTTTCCGCAAAGCCGTTCCCCGCCACCCGCACCCCCTCGGCGTCCATGAGCACCAGGCCGAGGGTGTTGCCCAGGAAGCGGTTGGCCTCGGCCACGCTCCCCCTTTCGTCCTGGAGGAGGAGGCCGTAGGCCACGGGGGCGCGGTGGCCCAGGAGGAGGTTCCCCACCACCCGGTTCTGCGCCCCGTGCATCACCGCGTTGCCGATGCCGTTGTGGAGGCTCCGGTTACCCTCCACCACCACTTCCCAGGAGAACATCACGTGGAAACCGTAGCGGCCGTTGCCCTCCAGGAGGTTGTCCCGGATGACCATCCCCGGGCTGTACTCCACGTAGATCCCCTCCACAAAACCCTGGAGGTGGCTCCCCTCTACCCGCGCCCCCGGGCTGCTGTAGACCAGGACCCCGGGGGACTCCCCCAGGCCCACCGCCTTCAGGTCGCGGATCACCGCCCCTGGGGAGTCCTCCATCCGCACCGCCGTGGGGGCCCCCTCCACCACCACCCCCTCCACCAGGCACCCCTCGCACCCCTGGAGGTAGATGGCGGCGTCGGGTTCGAAGAAGTCGTCCTCCGGCCCCGCCCCCACCACCTTGAGGCCCCGCACCCGGATCCCGGGGGCCAGGAGGGCGAGGGTGTGGCCCTCCCTGCCCCGGAGCACCGCCCCCTCCCCTTCCACCTGGAGGCCGGGGGTGGTGAGGACCAGGGGGCCTTCCACCTCCCCTTGGAGGCGCAGCTCGGGGGCGGCCAGGCCAAAGACGGCCAGGAGAGGGAGAAGGCCCCAGAAGGGTCGCATCCTCCTCAGGGTAGGTCCGGGGCCAGGGACATTCGTACTTTCGGGAAGGCCCCCCTGGGGGAAAGTACATTTGTCCCACCCCCCCTGCTACCCTGAGGGTGTGAGGCCCCTCTTCTTCCCCCTCCTCGCCCTCCTGGCCATGGCCGCGGCCCAGCCCGTGGCCACAGGGGGCTGGGTGCGTCTGGTCCCCCCCGTGGTGCGGGATACCGCCGCCTACCTCACCCTGGAGAACCGGGGCAGGGCCCCCTTGCGCCTGGTGGGGGGGGAGACCCCGGTGGCCGAGCGGGTTTCCATCCACCAGGAGCACCGGGAGCACCGGGGGGGGCACGTGGTCCTGGGGATGCGCCCCCTGCCCCACCTGGACATCCCCCCAGGGGGGCGGGTGGAGTTCCGCCCCGGGCGCTACCACCTGATGCTGGAGGGTCTCAGGCGCCCCCTGCAGGCGGGAGAAAGGGTGGAGATCGTCCTCAAGTTCCAGGACGGCACCCGGCTTAGGGTGGTCCTTCCCGTGGAGATGCGATGAGGCGGAAAGCGCTTTGGCCCATGCTCGCCCTTCTGGCCCTGGTGGCCGTGGCCTACCTCCTGCTTCCCAAGGGTTCCCCCACCTTTTACGGCACCCGTCTCCTGAACCCCCGCCCCGTGGACTTCACCCTAGAGGGCGCGGGGGGCCCCGTGCGCCTCGCCGACCTGGAGGACAAGGTGGTCCCCATCTTCTTCGGCTTCGTCCACTGCCCCGACGTCTGCCCCACCACCATGCTGGCCCTCAGGCGGGCCTACCAGGCCCTGAGCCCCCAGGAGCAGGAGCGGGTCCAGGTGGTCTTCATCAGCGTGGACCCCGAGCGGGACACCCCCGAGATCGCCCAGCGCTACGCCGAGGCCTTCCACGAGCGCTTTTTGGGCCTCTCGGGAACCCCCGAGGCCATCCGCGAGGTGGCCCAGCGCTTTGGGGTCTACTACCAGAAAACCCAGTACCGGGGACCCCTGGACTACCAGGTGGACCACACCGCCACCACCTTCGTGGTCCGGGAGGGCAGGCTCACCCTCCTCTATAGCCCCGACAAGGTCGAGGCCACCGACCGGGTGGTGGCCGACCTCCGGGCCCTCCTGCGGGGGTTCTGACGCTGCCCCGCCCTAAGGGCCCGGGGAAGGGGATGGGGGAGGGGCCTCAGCCCTCCAGGGTGAGGTCCAGGGCCATGATCAGGAGGAAGCCGGCCACCGCCATCCAGGTGGCGAGGCGCTTGCTCCCGTTGCCCTGGGCCGAGGGGATGATCTCCTCCACCACCACGAAGACCATCACCCCGGCGGCCAAGGCCAAGAGGTAGGGGAGGCTGGGCACCACCGCGGCCACCAGCAGGGCTCCCAGCACCGCGCCGATGGGCTCCACGATGGCCGAGAGCTGGCCGTAAAACCACGCCACCGCGGGCCTGGCCCCCTCCCGGCGCAGGGGAAAGGCCACCGCCATTCCCTCGGGGACGTTGTGCAGGCCGATGGCCAGGGCCAGGGCGATGGCCCCGCCCAGGGTGATGGCCTCGCTGAGGCCTAAGGCGGCGGCCCCGAAGGCCACCCCCAGGCCGAGCCCCTCGGGGAGGTTGTGCATGGCGATGGCCAGGACCAGGAGGAGGGCCAGGCGGCGGTTGCCTCGCTCCCCCAGGGAGCGCACCAGGGGCCGGAAGAGGCGGAGGCCCACGGCGTAGCGGTCCAGGAGGACCACCAGGAGGGCCCCGGCCAAAAAGCCCAGGCCCACGGGCACCCAGGCCAACCCGCCCCAGCTCTCCTCCGCGCTCTCCAGGGCGGGGGCCAGAAGGCCGAAGAAGCTCGCCGCCAGCATGGCCCCGGCGGCCAGGCCCAACATCCCGTCCAGGAAGCGCTGGTTGGGGTTGCGCACCAGGAAGACCAGGGCCGCCCCCAAGGCGGTGAAGGCCCAGGTGAAGAGCCCGGCCAGGAGGGCGTAGAGGACGTGGGCTTCCATAACCCCAATTTTAGGCTAACCTAAACTTCCCGTCAAGCCCACCCTGGCGTATCCTGAAAGGAGGTATGCTGGACAAGCTCGCCCGCCTAGAGGAGGAGCACCGGGAGTTGGAGGCGCGCCTCGCTGATCCCGAGGTCCTCAAGGACCCCAAGCGCTACCAGGCCCTCTCCCGGCGCTACGCGGAGATGGGGGAGGTGATCGCCCTCATCCGGGAGTACCGCAAGGTGCTCCAGGACCTGGAGGGGGTGGAGGGCCTCCTGGAAGACCCCGAGCTCAAGGAGGTGGCCAGGGCGGAAAGGGAAGCCCTCCTGGCCCGGAAGGGGGAGCTGGAGCGCCAGCTGGAGCGTTACCTCCTCCCCAAAGACCCCCTGGACGCGCGGGACGCCATCCTGGAGATCCGCGCGGGCACCGGGGGGGAGGAGGCGGCCCTCTTCGCCCGCGACCTCCTGGAGATGTACCTGCGCTTCGCCGAGGAGATGGGCTACGAAGCGGAGATCCTGGACGCTAACCCCACGGATCTGGGGGGGTTCGCCAAGGTGGTCGTGGAGGTGCGGGGCGAGGGGGCCTACGGCACCTTCAAGTACGAAAGCGGGGTCCACCGGGTGCAGCGGGTGCCCGCCACGGAGACCCAGGGGCGCATCCACACCTCCACCGCCACGGTGGCCGTCTTGCCCAAGGCGGAGGAGTCCGACTTCCAGCTCAACCTGGACGAGATCCGCATCGACGTGATGCGGGCCTCGGGGCCTGGGGGCCAGGGGGTGAACACCACGGACAGCGCCGTGCGGGTGGTGCACCTGCCCACGGGGATCACCGTCACTTGCCAGGAGTCGCGGAGCCAGATCAAGAACCGGGAGAAGGCCCTCATGGTCCTGCGTAGCCGCCTCCTGGAGATGCGGCGGGCGGAGGAAGCGGAGAGGCTCCGCCAGACCCGCCTGGCCCAGATCGGCACCGGGGAGCGCTCGGAGAAGATCCGCACCTACAACTTCCCCCAGTCCCGGGTCACGGACCACCGCATCGGCTTCACCACCCACGACCTCGAGGGCGTCCTCTCCGGGCACCTCCAGCCCCTCCTGGAGGCCCTCCGGCGGGCCGACCAGGAGCGCCAGCTGGAGGCCATGACGGAAGCGTGATGCGCCGGGAGATCCTGGTGGTGGCGGCCATCCTCCTGGACCGCCAGGGGCGGGTCCTCCTGGTGGGCAACGACTGGGGGCGGCGGGGCCAGGTGCGCTACACCCTGCCCGGGGGAACGGTGGAGCCGGGGGAGACGGTGCTGGAGGCCCTGGTGCGGGAGGTGCGGGAGGAAACGGGCCTGAAGGTGAAGGCCATCGAGCACCTGGCCTACGCCATCCAGGTGGAGGACCGCCGCAAGGACGAGCGCACCCTGGCCTTGGCCTTCCGGGCCAGCTACGAGGGGCTCCTGAACCCCCGGGACCCCGACGGCCACATCGTGGAGGCCCGCTTCTTCACCCCCGAGGAGGTGGCGGCCCGGCTCGGGAGCCACCGCCCCCTGCAGGAACCCCTGCTGGACTACTTGGCGGGGGAGCGGGGCCGCTTCTACGCCTACCCGGGCTGGGGCCTGCCGGGGGTGCGGGTCTAGGGGGCGAGGAGAAGGTAGAGGAGGGCCAGGGTCAGGAGGGTGAGGGGCAGGCCGAAGCGGAGGTGCTCCAGGAAGCCCACCCGCACCCCTTCCCGGACCCCTCCTTCGGCCACGATCAGGTTGGCCACGCTGGCCAGGAGGGTGAGGTTCCCCGCCAGGGTGCTTCCCCCCGCCAGGAGGAGCCAGCCCCGCTCCTCCCCCACCAAGGGGGCGAGGAGCAGCACGGCGGGCACGTTGGAGACCAGGAGGGAGAGGAGGGTGGCAGCCAGGAGGAGCCCCAGGGGGCTTTGGGCCAGGGGCAGGAGGGCTTCCACCAGCCCCAGCCGCCGCACCCCCTCGGTGACCACGAAAAGCCCCCCGAACATCACCAGAAGCTCCCAGTCCACCCGCAGGAAGTAGCGCTCGGAGCGGAGCCTACGGGTGAAGAGGAGAAGCCCCGCGGCCACCAAGGCCCCCTGGGCCATGGGGTAGCCCAGGAGGAAGGCCAGAAGGAGCCCAAGGGCCACGAGAAGCCCCTTCCGCAGGAGGGGGCGGTGCAGGCGGTAGCGCAAGGGAGGCAGGGGGGGAAGGGGCCTCAGGGAGCGCACCTCGGGGTAGAGGAGGGCCAGGAGGAGGACCTGGAGGAGGAGGCCCAGGAGGGCGGGGAGCCAGAGGGCCTGCACAAAGCCCAGGTAGGAGAGGCCCGAGAGGCTTGCCACCACGATGTTCTGGGGGTTGCCCGTGGGGGTCATGAGGCTTCCGGTGTTCACCGCCCCCATGAGGGCGAGGAGGTAGGGCAGGGGGTTGAGCCCTAGGCCCCGGGCGATGGAGAGGAGGAGGGGGGTGAGGAGGAGGGCCATGGTGTCGTTGAGGAAGAGGGCGGAGAGGATCCCCGCCCCGAAGGTGAGGAGGACCAGGAGGGCCAGGGGGGTCCGGGCCAGGCGGAGGAGGCCTTCCGCCGCCAGGCCGAAGAAGCCCGCGTAGCCCAGGTGGGCGTTCAGGACCATGACCCCGAAGAGGAAGGTGAGGGTCTTGGCGTCCAGGGCGGCCCAGGCCTCCCCCAGGTCCAGCACCCCCAGGAGCACCAAAAAGCTCGCCCCCACCAGGGCTACCCCCGCCCGGTTCATGCGGTACCCGGGCAGCCCCCCCAGGGCCAGGCCCAGGTAGGTGAGGAGGAGGACCAGGAGGCTAAGGGCCTCCCGGGCCTCCATAGAGGCGCTCCTCCAGCCTATCCCTCACCCCGGGCCACTCCTCCCGCAGGAGGCTAAAGACCACGTCGTCCCGGAAGGTGCCGTCGGGAAGCCGGCGGTTTTTGCGCAAGACCCCCTCCCGCACCGCCCCCAAGGACTCCAGGGCCCTTTGGCTCCGCTCGTTCCTCCGGTCCACCCTGAACTGCACCCGCTCCGCCCCGAGGACCTCGAAGGCGTGGCGGAGGAGGAGGTACTTGGCCTCCTTGTTGGCTGGGGTGCCCCAGAAGGGGCGGAAGAGCATGGTGCCGATCTCCAGCTTGCGGTTCTCGGGCTCGGGGGCGATCACAGAGATGCGCCCTGTCAGGTCGGGCAGAGGGCCCGGGCAGCGGGCGCGCAGGGCGGGTCGGGGGCGGATGGCCCAGTTCACCCGCCCGGGCTCGGCGAGGAGGGCCTGGAGGTGGGCCCGCAGGCCCGCCTCGTCTGCCTCCTTGGGACCGCGACTCAGGAAGCGGAAGACCTCGGGGTCGAACTGGGCCAGGAACTCCGGCAGGTGGGCGAGGCCCAAGGGTTCTAGGGCTACGTACCGCCCCACAAAGCGCTCGGGGAAGGCCCACATGGACCCATTATGCTGGGAGCGTGGACCACCTGAAAGCGGTGCTCGGCTTCCTCCACCTTCCCCACCGGGGGAGCGCTACGCCCCTCGAGGCCCAGGCTTCCCAGCGCCTGAAGGCCTTCCTGGAGGGCCAGGGGGTCCCCGTCCGGGTGGTCCCCTTCCGGGGCGTGCGGAGCTACGGCCCGGAGCTCCTCCTCATCAGCCTCCTCCTGGGGCTCGCTCCGGTTTCCCCCGTGCTCCCCCTCCTGGGGGCTTTGGGCTTCTTCCTCTACTTCAATGGCTGGCGGCCCTGGGGCTTCCTCCTGGACCGCCACCCCTCGCAGAACCTCCTGGCCTGGAAGGGACAGGGGGAGAAAGCCCTGGTCCTCCTGGCCCACGTGGACACCGCCAAGACCTTCTTCCTCTACCACCCCAAAAGGGTGCGCCTCTTCCGGGCCAACTTCCTCCTGAACGCCTTCCTGGCCTTCCTGTCCCCCCTTCTTGCCCTTACCCCCCTGAAGTGGCCCCTGGGCCTCTACTTCCTCCTCCAGGCCGCCCTCCTCCTCCACCGGGAGCTTTCCGCCCCCTACGTGGAGGGGGGCAACGACAACGGGAGCGGGGTGGCGGTGGCCACCGCCCTCTTCCTGGAGACGGAGCCTCCCGAGGGGTGGCGCCTCGGCCTGGCCCTGACGGGATGCGAGGAGGTGGGGGCCCTGGGGGCCAAGGCCCTCCTCCCCCACCTGCCCCCGGGGGCCCTGGTCCTCAACCTGGACAACGTGGGCCAGGGGGAGCTCTTCTACGCGGAAGGGGAGGGGATGCTCCTCTACCACCCCTACCGGGGGGCCCTCCTCGAGGCGGCCCGCAAAACCCCAGGGGCCAAGCCCCTCCGCTACCGCCTGGCCTACTTTGACACCCTTCCCCTGACCCAAAGGGGCGTACCCTGCCTCAGCCTCATCCGCCTGCAAGGGGGGGTTCCCCCCGACTGGCACTGGCCCACGGACACCTTCGCCCGCCTGGACAAGGGGGCGCTGGAGGCCACCCTGGCCTACACCCGGGCCCTTTTGCGCCGGGTGTGGGCCAACGGGTAAGCTTGGGGCAAATGTTCCGCGTGGGCATCCTGACCGTGTCCGACAAGGGCTTCCGCGGGGAGCGGGAGGACACCACCCACCTGGCCCTCCGCGAGGTCCTTAAGGGGGGGCCTTTTGAGGTAGCGGCCTACGAGATGGTCCCCGACGAGCCCCCCCTGATCAAGAAGGTGCTGCGGCTTTGGGCCGACCGGGAGGGGCTGGACCTCATCCTTACCAACGGGGGCACGGGGCTAAGCCCCAGGGACCGGACCCCCGAGGCCACCCGGGAGCTTTTGGAACGGGAGGTGCCGGGCCTTGCCGAGCTCATGCGCCTCAGGGGTTTGGAGAAGACCCCCATGGCCGCCCTTTCCCGGGGCGTGGCGGGGGTGCGGGGGAAAAGCCTCATCCTGAACCTACCGGGAAGCCCCAAGGGGGCCCGGGAGTCCCTGGAGGCGGTGCTCCCCGTGCTGCCCCACGCCCTGAGCCTCCTCACGGGCAAGCCCTGGCGGGAGGGGCACCATGAGTAGGGTGCCGGAAGCCTCCGTCTTCCTGGTGGTGGACGAGGCCAAGCGGCGGGCCCGGGAGAAGGGAGTCCGCCTCCTCGACCTCTCCATCGGCTCCACGGACCTGCTCCCCCCGGAAGAACCTCTAAGGGTCCTTAGGGAGGCCCTTTCCGACCCCAGCACCTACGGCTACTGCCTGAAAAGCTGCACCCTGCCCTTCCTGGAAGAGGCCTCCCGCTGGTACGAGGGCCGCTACGGGGCGCGCCTGGACCCCAGGCGGGAGGCCCTGGCCCTCATCGGCAGCCAGGAGGGCCTGGCCCACCTCCTCCTGGCCCTCACCGAGCCCCATGACCTCCTCCTCCTGCCCGAGGTGGCCTACCCCAGCCACTTCGGTGCCGCCCGGGTGGCCTCCTTGAGGACCCACCTCATCCCCTTGCGCGAAGACGGCCTCGCCGACCTGGCGAAGGTGCCGGAAGCCATCTGGCGGGAGGCCAAGGTCCTCCTCCTCAACTACCCCAACAACCCCACGGGGGCGGTGGCGGACTGGGGCTACTTTGAGGAGGCCCTGGGCCTGGCCAGGAGGCACGGCCTCTGGCTGGTCCACGACAACCCCTACGTGGACCAGGTCTACGAGGGGGAGGCTCCCTCCCCCTTGGCCCTCCCTGGAGGCAAGGAGCGGGTGGTGGAGCTCTTCTCCCTCTCCAAGAGCTACAACCTGGCGGGCTTCCGCCTGGGCTTCGCCCTGGGGAACGAGGAGGCCATGGCGCGGCTGGAGCGGGTCAAGGGGGTCATCGATTTCAACCAGTACGCAGGCATCCTGCGCATGGGGGTGGCGGCCCTGAAGACCCCCCGGGAGGTGACCCGCGGCTTCGCCCGGGTCTACCGGGAACGGGCCTTGGGGATGGCCGAGGCCCTGGAGGGGGCCCTCGAGGTCCTCCCCCCCAGGGCCACCATGTACCTCTGGGGCCGCCTGCCCCAGGGGGTGGACGACCTGGAGTTCGCCCTGAGCCTGGTGGAACGGGGGGTGGCCCTGGCCCCGGGGCAGGGGTTCGGGCCGGGGGGCAGGGGGTGGGTGCGCCTCGCCCTGGTGCGCCCCCTGGAAGAGCTCCTCCAGGCGGCCAGGAGGGTTCGGGAGGCCCTGGACTAAGGGCACCTTGGGGCGCAAGCCAAGCGCCCGCGCGCGGGGACTGCCCCCTGGTCGAGGGCCAGAGCGCCTTTCCTAGGGTCTTTGTGGGGCACCCAGGGGGGCACTACTGCCACCTCTCCTCCGGGGGAAGCCCCAAAAGGGCCCGCTTCACCTCCCCCACCAGGTAGAGGCTTCCCGCCACCACCACCCGATCCATCAGGGCCAAGGCCCGCTCCAGGGCCTTCAGGGGTTCTTCCTCCACCGAGGCCCCCGGGAAGAGGGGAAGGAGGGCCTTGGGATCGGCACTCCGCGGGGAGGCGTACCGGGTGAGGACCACGGGGCCGAGGTCCCCCAAGGCCTCGGCCATGGCGGCGTGGTCCTTCTCCCGGCTGAAGGCGAGGACGAAGGCGGCGGGCAAGAGCCTATGGAAGCGCAGGGCCTCCCGCAAGGCCCAGGCCCCTTCCGGGTTGTGGGCCCCGTCCAGGAGGAGCTCCTTCCCCCCGGGCCAGGGAAGGCGCTCCAGCCTGCCCGGGTGCTCCACCCGGAGGAGGGCCCTCGCCACCGCCTCCCAGGGGGCGCCCAGAAGCCTCCCCCCCACCGCCGCCAGGGCCAGGTTCTCCGCCTGGTGGGGGCCGAGGAGGGGGGTCTGGAAGGCCCTTTCCTCCCCCCCAAGCCGGAGGCGAAAGGCGAGGCCCGAAGGCCCCGCCTCCACCCCGGCGAGGGCGAAGGCCTCCCCCAGGACCCAAAGGGGAGCCCCCAGGCGCCCCGCCTGGGCGCGGAGCTCCTCCAGCCCCTCCCCCCGGGCGGCGGTGAGGGCGGGCACGCCTCGGCGGAGGATCCCCGCCTTCTCCCGGGCCACGTCCCTCAGGGTGGGGCCCAGGAGCTCCAGGTGGTCGTGGCCGATGTTGGTGACCAGGGAAAGCCGGGGTTCCGCGGCGTTGGTGGCGTCCAGCCTTCCCCCTAGGCCCACCTCCAGCACGGCGAACTCCACCCCCTCCCGGGCGAAGTGGAGGAGGGCCAGGGCGGTGGCTGCCTCGAAGAAGCTTGCCCCTACCCTTTCCGCATGGGGGCGGACCTCCTCCAGGAGGGCGAGGAGGCCCTCCTCGGGGATGGGGTTTCCCCCCACGGCGATGCGCTCCGGGAAGGCCACCAGGTGGGGGCTGGTGTAGAGCCCCACCCTTAGGCCCGCCTCCCCCAGGACCGCCGCCAGGGCCCGGGCCGCGGTGCCCTTGCCGTTGGTCCCCCCGACGAGGGCCACGGGGTAGGCCTCCTGGGGGTCCCCGAGGAGCCTCAGGAGGGCCCGGATCCGCTCCAGGCCCAGGGTCATCACCCCCTGGCGGGCGTAGAGCCAGGCCAAGGGGTTCAAGGTAGCCTCCCGGGCGGGCCTAGCCCCTGGGGGCCCCCTTGCAGGTGGGGCAAAGGCCCCTGTAAGTCACCTCGGCGGCGCGCACCTCCACCCCGGGGTGGGCCTCCTGGGCCAGGGCCACCAGGTCGGGCAGGGCCACCTCCAGGTCCACGATCTCCCCGCAGGCCTCGCACACCAGGTGCAGGTGGGGGTGGAGGTTGGCGTCGTAGCGGGTGGCCTCCCCTGCCTTGGTGATGGGGAGGAGGTAGCCCTCCGCCACCAGGGCGTCCAGGGTGCGGTAGATGGTCCCCAGGCTCACCTTGGGCACCACCTTGCGCACCTCCTGGTAGATCCAGGCGGCGTCGGGGTGGTTGTGGGCCCTACGCACCACCTCCAGGACGGCCTTGCGCTGGCGGGTCAAGCGCTTCAGCGCCATCGGCTTCACTATACCCCAGGCGCGGGGAAAACTCCACTAAACCCCTCGGATTTGAGCCAGAAGCTCCCGCCCCCCCTGCTCCAGCACGTCCCGGGCCAGCTCCAGGCCGAGCTCCTCCGCCTCCGCGGCCTCCCCCTCGATCTCCGCCCGGATGAAGCTCTTGCCATCGGGGGTAAGGACCATCCCCTCGAGGGAAAGGGCGCCGTCCTCCGCCACCTGGGCCAGGGCCCCCACCGGGGCCAGGCACCCGGCCCCAAGGCCCTTCAAAAAGGCCCGCTCCGCCCGCACCCGGTCGGCGGAGGGGTGGTGGTGGAGGGCGTAGGCCAGCTCCTCCGCCAGATCGTCCCCCTGGCGCACCTCCAGGGCCAGGGCCCCCTGCCCAGGGGCGGGGAGCATCACCTCGGGCTCCAGGAACTGGTCGATGCGGTTCCGGAGGTCCAGCCGGATGAGCCCCGCCGCCGCCAGGATGATGGCGTCGTACTCCCCATTCCCCAAGGCGGCCAGGCGGGTGTCCACGTTGCCCCGCAGGTCCTTCACCCGAAGGTCCGGCCGGTAGGCCAGGAGCTGGGCCCGGCGCCGCACGGAGCTGGTGCCCAGCACCGCCCCCGGAGGGAGGTCTTCCAGGCGCTTGTAGGCCCTGCCCAGGAAGGCGTCCCGGGGGTCTTGCCTTTTGGGAACGGCGGCGATCTTGAGGCCCGGGGGCTCCTCCGTGGGGAGGTCCTTCAGGGAGTGCACGGCGATGTCGACTTCCCGGGAAAGAAGCGCCTCCTGCAGCTCCTTGACGAAGATGGCCCCCTCCAGAGGGCTCGCCCCCCCGTCCCCTCGGGTCTTCACCGTCTTCACCTTGAACTCCGCCTCAGGCCAGCTCTCCTTCAGGCGCTCCACCACAAAGCGGGTCTGGGCCAGGGCCAGGGCGCTGCCCCGGGTTCCCACCACGATGACGCGCATACTTTCCCATACTACACAAGAAGCCGGGGCCGGGCATCCCTACTCCAGGGCCAGGCCCAGGGGGTCTTCCAGAAGCCCTGCCAGGTGGCGGCAGAAGCGGGCGGCCTCGGCCCCGTCGATGAGCCGGTGGTCGTAGGTGAGGCTGAAGGGCATCACCAGCCTGGGCACGAAGGCCTCCTTTTCCGCATCCCAAACCGGCTTGGTCTGCGAGCGGGAAACCCCCAGGATGGCCACCTCCGGCCAGTTGACGATGGGGGTGAAGCCGCTGCCCCCGATCCCCCCCAGGTTGGAGAGGCTGAAGCTGCCCCCCTGCATCTCCTCGGGGGCGAGCTTCCGCTCCCGGGCCCGCTCGGAAACCGCCTGGAGCTCCCTGGCCAGGCGCAGAACGCCCTTCTGGTCCACGTCCCGGATGACGGGCACCAGGAGGCCAAAGGGGGTGTCCACCGCCACCCCGATGTGCACGTAGTCCTTGTAGATGACCTCGGCCCTTTCCGGGTCAATGGAGGCGTTGAACTTGGGAAAGGCCCGCAAGGTCAGGGCCAGGGCCTTGAGGAGGAAGGCGGTGAGGGTGAGCCTAAAGCCCCGCTCCTCCGCCCGAGGGGCGTAGCGCCTCCTCAGGGCCTCCAGCTCGGTGATGTCCGCCTCGTCGAAGTGGGTGACCATGGGCACCTGGGCCCAGGCCTGGGCCATGGCCCGCAGGGTGGCCTTGCGCACCCCGCTCATGGGCTCGGTGCGCACCGGACCCCAGCGGCTGAAGTCGGGAAGCCTGGGGGCCGGGTACCCCGGGGCCTGGGCCTCGAGGGGGGCTTCAGGCACCGCGGGCGCGCGCTGGGGCGCGGGGGCCACCGGGGCGCCAAGCCCCGCCGCCCGGCGCACGTCCTCCGCGGTGATCCGCCCCGCCAGGCCCGTGCCCCGCACCTCCCGGATCTCCACCCCCAGCTCCCGGGCCAGCCGGCGGACGCTGGGAGCGGCGGGGACCAGGCGGCGCTCCTCCGCCGGGGCCGGCACCCCAGGCGGGGGTGCCTCCCCGGTCCGCTCCTCCCGGGCCGGGGCCTGAGGGGAGGGGGGCGCGGCGGCCTCGGGCCTCGCCCCCTGGGCGGCCGCCTTTCCGGAGGGGGCGGTCCGGGAGGCCTCCTCCTCGGCCGCCAGCTCCAGGAAAGGCTCCCCGGGGCGCACCTCGTCCCCCACCTTCACCAAAACCCGCCGCACCACCCCGCCCGCCTCCGCGGGCACCTCCATCACCGCCTTGTCGGTTTCCAGCTCCAGGAGGGGCTGGCCGGGAACCACCTGGTCCCCCTCCTTGACCAGCACCCCCACCACCGTGGCCGCGCTGACGTTGTCCCCCAGTTCGGGAAGCCTGAGCTCCATGCCTTACCCCCTACCGCCGGTGGGGCGGCGTCGCCTCCAGCTTAAGGCCGAGTTCCTCCCGCACCTTCGGCAAGAGCCCCGCCTCCACCTGGCCCTCCTCCGCCAGAAGGGCCAGGGCCGCGTAGGCGATGTGCCTTGCGTCCACCTCGAAGAAGTCCCGGAGGGCCTCCCGGGTGTCCGAGCGGCCGAAGCCGTCCGTGCCCAGGGCGCAGAAGGGCCGGTCCAGGTAGCCCCGGATCAGGTTGGGCAGGGCCTTCAGGTAGTCGCTGGCCGCCACCACCGGACCCTCGTGGCCCTCCAAGGCCTCCGCCACGTAGGGCCTGCGGGCCTTCCCCAGAAGCCTGCGCTCCCTTTCCGCCTCGATGGCGTCCGCGTAGAGGGCCTTGTAGCTGGTGGCGCTCCACACGTCCGCCACCACCCCGTAGCCCCGGAGGATCTCCTGGGCCTTCATCGCCTGGGGCAGGATGGGACCCGAGCCCAGAAGCTGCACCCGGGGGCCCTTCCCTTCCCCCTGGCGGAAGAGGTAAAGGCCCTTCAGGATGCCCTCCTTCACCCTCTCCCAAGGCTCGGGCATGGGGGGATGGGGGTAGTTCTCGTTCTCGATGGTGATGTAGTAGAAGACGTCCTCCCCCTGGCCGTACATGCGCTTGAGGCCGTCTTCCAGGATCACCGCGAACTCGTAGGCGAAGCCGGGGTCGTAGACCAGGAGGTTGGGGGCGGCCAGGGCGTAGACCTGGCTCTGCCCGTCCTGGTGCTGGAGGCCTTCCCCCAGCAAGGTGGTGCGCCCGGCGGTGGCCCCCAGGAGGAAGCCCCGGGTGCGCTGGTCGGCGGCGGCCCAGACCAGGTCCCCGATCCGCTGCAGGCCGAACATGGAGTAGGTGATGAGGAAGGGGATGGTGGGGATGCCCCAGTGGGCGTAGGCGGTGCCGGCGGCGATGAAGTCGGCCATGGCCCCGGCCTCGGTGATCCCCTCCTCCAGGATCTGCCCCTCCCGGCTCTCCTTGTAGGCGGTGAGGGTCCCCGCGTCCACGGGGATGTAGAGCTGCCCCTGGGGGGAGTAGACCCCCACCTGGGCGATGAGGGCCTCCATGCCGAAGGTGCGGGCCTCGTCGGGCACGATGGGCACGATGAGTTTGCCCACCACGGGGTGGCGGAGAAGCTTGGCGAGGATGCGCACGAAGGCCATGGTGGTGGAGATCTCCCGGCCCCCAGAGCCCTGGTAGAACTCCCGGAAGAACTCCTCCCCGGGCACCTCCAGGCCCCCGGTAAACCGCACCCGCCGCTCAGGGACAAAGCCCCCCAGGGCTTGCCTTCGCTCCTGGAGGTAGCGCACCTCGGGGGAGTCCGGCCCCGGGTGGTAGTAGGGGAGCTCGGGGAGCCTTTCCTCGGGAACCGGGATGCCCAGAAAGGCCCGGGCCTCCTTGAGGTCCTCCTCGGCGAGCTTCTTCACCTGGTGGGCCACGTTCTTGGCCATGGCCGTGGGGCCCATGCCGTAGCCCTTGATGGTGCGGGCCAGGATGACCACCGGGCTTCCCCGGTGCTCCACCGCCGCCTTGTAGGCGGCGTAGATTTTCTTGAGGTCGTGGCCGCCCCGGCTCCGGGTGAGCTCGGTGAGCTCCTCGTCGCTCAGGCCCTCGATGAGCCGCTTGAGCTCGGGGGTGTTGAAGAAGCGCTCCCTAAGCTCCTTGGCCCCGAAGGCGGCGTAGCGCTGGCTCTCCCCGTCCACCAGGGCCTCGAAGCGGCGCAGGAGGTGGCCCTCCCCGTCCTTGGCGATGAGGGGGTCCCAGGCCGAGCCCCAGACGATCTTGATCACCCGCCAGCCCGCTCCCCGGTAGAGCCTTTCCAGCTCCTGGATGATCTTGGAGTTGCCCCGCACCGGCCCATCCAGGCGCTGGAGGTTGCAGTTCACCACGAAGATCAGGTTGTCCAGCCCTTCCCGGGCCGCCAGATGGAGGGCCCCCACGGTTTCGGGCTCGTCGTGCTCCCCGTCCCCCAGGAAGGCCCAGACCTTGGCGGCGCTTTTGGGCTTAAGCCCCCGGTCCTCCAGGTAGCGCATGAAGCGGGCCTGGTAGATGGCCTGGATGG
The DNA here is from genome assembly GCF_004307015.1 of Thermus thermamylovorans. Lineage (NCBI taxonomy): Bacteria > Thermotogati > Deinococcota > Deinococci > Thermales > Thermaceae > Thermus > Thermus thermamylovorans. The sequence goes on along the minus strand of NZ_SIJL01000010.1, from coordinate 13,429 downwards.
GGCCGAGGCCCATGGAGACCGTGGGGAACTCCCAAAAGTCCGGCATGAGCCAGGGGTGGGGGTAGCTGGAGAGCCCCCGGCCTCCTCCTGCGGGAGGGTGGACCTCCCGGCGGAAGTTCTCCAGCTCGGCCTCGCCTAGCCTTCCTTCCAGGAAGGCCCGGGCGTAGTTCCCGGGGGAGGCATGGCCCTGGAAGAAGACCAGATCCCGGTCCAGCCCCGCCTCAGGGCCCCGGAAGAAGTGGTTGAAGCCCACCTCGTAGAGCTCGGCGATGGAGGCGTAGGTGGAGATATGGCCCCCGATGCCCTCCGCCTTCTCGTTGGCCCGGGTGACCATCATGGCCACGTTCCAGCGGAGGATGTTGGCGATGCGCTCCTCCAACTTCAGGTCCCCGGGGTAGGGGGGTTCCAGCCCTTTGGGGATGGTGTTGAGGTAGGGGGTGGAGAGGCGGTTTTGCGGGAAGTGGCCCTTGAGGTAGAGGTACTCGTCCAAAAGGCGCAGGAGCTCCTCCACCCGCTCGAACCCTTCCACCTGCAGCACGTACTCCAGGGACTCCAGCCAGTCCCGGTTCTCCTCGGCCCGCGCCCGTTCCTTAAGCTCCTCCGGCAGGGCCTCGAGGGCCTCCCTTAGCTCTTTCGCCGTCATCCCTTCCTCCTTTGCGCCCAGGTACACTACACCGGTCTACCTCCCAGTCTGGACCAAGGTCCCACCCCTTGTCCAATAGCGTGGCCTGGGCCAATTGATAAAATAGACTTATCATGGACCTGCGCCGCCTGCGGGCCTTTCTGGTCCTGGCCGAGGAGGGCAACTTCCACCGGGCGGCCGAGCGGCTTTTCCTCTCCCAACCCGCCCTCTCCCAGAGGATCCGGGCCCTGGAGCAGGAGCTTGGGGTGGAGCTCCTCCGCCGCCGCCCCTTCCGCCTGACCCCTGCCGGGGAGGCCCTTCTGCGGGAGGCCCGGGAGGTCCTCCTGGCCTGGGATCGGGCCAAGGAGGCGGTGCGCCGGGCGGCCCTCCGGGGCCTGCGCTTCGGGGTGCCGGAAAACCTCCTCCCCGACCTCATGCCCCTTCTGGACCACCTGCGCCGGGGGTTGGGAGAGGCGGTGGAGGTGCTGGAGATGCACACCCCTGAACAGGTGCAGGCCCTTAAGGAGGGCCGCCTGGACTACGGCCTGGCCGGGCTTAAGGTGGGGGACCCGGCCATCGCCCGGGAGCCCTTGCTGGAGGTGCCCATCGTGGTGGTCTTACCCGAGGGCCATCCCCTGGCCGCCCGGGAGCGGGTGCCCCTTGGGGCCCTGAAGGAGGAGTCCTTCCTCCTCCTGCCCCGGGAGACCCTGCCCCCCCTTCACGAGGCCTTCATGGAGGTGTTCCGCCGGGCGGGCTTCACCCCCAGGGTGGTCCGGGAGGTGGCCCGCTTCCCACAGGCGGTCAGCCTGGTGGCCGCGGGCCTGGGGGTCCACCTCACCCTGGCCCCCTACCGGGTCTTCCCCCATCCCGGGGCGGTGCTCCGGCCCCTGGAGGGAGCCGCCCTGCAGGTGGCCCTCATCTACCGCAAGAACCCCCCCCCTCCCCGCCTGGAGGAGGTGCGGGAACTCCTCCGGGCCCTGGCCCTTTAGGCCTGGAGGCCGGGGAGGCTATCCTGCCCCCAGGAGAGTTCCACCAGGGAGATGAGCTCCTCCACCGGCAGGCCGTACTCCCGGGAGAGGCGGGTGATCTCGTGGCCCAGCCGGCGCAGGTGGGAAAGCCGGGCGGGGGAGGCCTCCCCCGCCAGGTCCAGGAGCCAGGAGAGGAGGACCTCCGCCTCCTCGTCGGTGAGGCCTTCGGTCAAGGCTTCGTCTTCCAAAAAGAGCTGGGCGGGATCTTCCCTCATCGCCTCTGCAATACCTCCTCCTGCCGGACCAGGCCGAGCCTGCGGGCCAGGGCCTCGAGGTGGGCAGGGTCCTTGGCCGCCTCCACCTCCGCCTGCAGGCGGGCCACCCGGGCCTCCGCCTGCCTTAGGGCCTCCTCCAGCTTAGCCCTTTCCTGGGCCAGGCGGTGGGCCCGCACGCCTTCCTGCCCCAGGAGGAAGAGGGCGTGGGCCAGGCCCAGGGCGAAGATCACGTGGAGGATGCGGTAGATGGGACGCTCCAAAACAACCCCATTATAGCCCATGGCCGGAAGCCGCTGCGGGGCCTTGGGAAAAGGGAGGAGAGGTTCCAAAACGAGGGAGGCACCTGCTGGGGAAAGTGGGTGCAGAGAGAGAATTGGTCGGTAAACCACCATTATCTTGCCTGCCGGCACACTTCGGTATTGCATTCGCACACGACCCATGTATACTGGAACTGAAAGAAAGGAGGAGTCATGCCAAGGACTAAGGAAAAAGAAAGCTACCGGGCGCGGCTGAAGGCGGTAGGGCTTAGACACACCCTGCCCCGGGAGCGGATTCTGACCTACCTGGACCGCAAAAACGTGCACCCCACCCCCGAGGAGCTTTACAACGGCCTGAAGCGGCGGGGCTACGACATCGGCCTTTCCACGGTCTACCTCAACCTCCACGTCCTCCGGGAGCACGGCCTCATCTACGAGTTCAAAGACCCCAAGGGGTACACCCGCTACGACGGCTACAACGAGCCCCACGTCCACCTCACCGACGTGGAGACCGGTAAGGTGGAAGACCTTCCCCTCAAGAACCTCCCCGATCTGGACCTGGAGGGGCTCAAGCGGCTTGTGGCCGAGCGCACGGGCTGGGAGGTTCAGGACGTGCGCATCGAGTTCCGGGGCAAGGGGCCGGAGAAGTAGCCCGGGCCTCGAGGGCCCCCGGCGCGGCGTTTGCTGCGCCGGGGGCCCTTGCCCTTCCGAGGGGGTGGCGCCCGGCCCCCGCGCTAGGGGGCGGCCAGGGACTGGGCCGTCTCCAGGATGGTCCGCACCCCAAACCCCGTCCCCCCCTCGGGACCCAGGGGGTGGGCCTTCTTGGCGAAGGCCGGCCCGGCGATGTCCAGGTGGACCAGGGGTACCCCGACGAACTCCGCCAGGAAAAGCGCCGCGGTGATGGCCCCGCCCTGGCGGTCCCCCACGTTCTTCAGGTCGGCCACCGGGCTTTTGAGCTTCTCCCGGTAGGCCCCTTCCAGAGGCAGAGGCCAGACCTTCTCTCCGGCCCTTTCCGCCGCCTGGCGTACCCTTTCCCCCCAGGCGGCCTCGGTGGCGAAAAGCGCCGCCACCTCCTCCCCCAGGGCCACCACCGCCGCCCCCGTGAGGGTGGAAAGCTCCAGGAGCCGCTCAGCCCCCTGCCGCTCCGCGTAGGCCAGGGCATCCGCCAGGGTGAGGCGGCCTTCGGCGTCGGTGTTCATCACCTCCACCGTTTTGCCGGAAAGGGTCTTCAGCACGTCCCCCACCCGGTAGGCCCGGCCCGAGATCAGGTTCTCGCAGGCGGCGATGTAGCCCCTGAGCTCCACGGGAAGGCCCAAAAGGGCAGTGCTCCTAAAGGCCCCCAGGACCGCCGCCGCCCCGGCCATATCCCCCTTCATGGCGGCCATGCTCTCCGTGGGCTTTAGGGAGTAGCCCCCGGAGTCGAAGGTGAGGCCCTTGCCCACCAGGTCCAGCCGGGCCTTTGCCCCTTCCGGGGCGTAGCGCAAGGAGATGAAGCGGGGTGGGTTCTCCGAGCCTTGGGCCACGGCCAGGAAGGCCCCCATGCCCAGGGCCCGGATGGCCTCCTCGTCTAACACCTCCACTTCCACGCCCAGGGCTTCGAGGGAAAGGGCCGTCTCCGCCAGGGCCTCGGGGTTCAGGACGTTGGGGGGCTCGTTCACCAAATCCCGGGCGAAGTAGACCCCTTCCGCCACCTTCCGGGCCCGCTCCAACTCCTCCTCCTGGGCCCCGGAAAGCCCGAGGGTGAGGGCCTTTTCCCGGGCCTGGCTCTTGTGGCGCTCGAAGCGGTAGGCCCCCATGTAGAGCCCCTCGGCCAGAGGATAGGCCTTCCCTTCGGCCTCCAGGGGCTCCACCAGGGCCTCGGGGAAGGCCAGCCGGCCCAGGGCCTGGGCGAGCCTACCTCCCGCCTGGCGGGGGTCCTCCCCCGCCCCGAAGAGGAGGAGGTGGCCCTCGGCGGCGGCGAGGAAGAGGCTCTCCCCCGCCTCCCCGTGGAACCGGGCCTCCTCCAGGGTCCGGCGGAGGAGGCCCCCCAGCCGGGCGTCCAAGGCCTCCCCCTGGGGCAGAAGCCTGCCCTCCCTAACCCAAAGGACCTTCAGGGGGGCCTGCCCCTCCGCGAGCGTGGCCCGAGTGGCGCGCAGGGTGATCACGCCTAGGGTTATACCACGGTCCCGTGGCACAATGGGTGGGGATGCGACCCCTTTTTCTTCTGGCTCAAAAGACGGCCCTGGGCGGGGCGGCGGCCTTGGAGGGGGTCATGATGAAGGCCCCCTGGGCCTGGGCTTTGGCCGTGCGCCTGCCCGATGGGCGGATCCACGTGGAGCGCCACGAGGAACGGGCCCTCACCGAGCGCTATCCCTGGGCCAGGCTCCCCCTCCTCCGGGGGGTGGCGGCCCTGTGGGATGCCCTTTCCGTGAGCTACCGGGCCCTGGCCCGAAGCGCCGAGCTCGTAGGGGGGGAGGAGGAGGTGCCCAGGGGGGCCCTTTGGGCCACGGTGGCGGTGAGCCTCCTCATCGGCATCGCCCTTTTCATCGTGTTGCCCGGGCTTCTCGCCGGCTTCCTCCTGGACCCGGCCCGCCACCCCCTGGGGCACAACCTCCTGGCGGGCCTCCTCAAGGTGGCCATCCTGGTGGGCTACATCCTCTTCATCGGTCGGATGCCGGAGATCCGCCGCTTCTTCATGTACCACGGGGCCGAGCACAAGGCCATCCACGCCTTCGAAAAGGGCCTGCCCCTCACGGTGGAAAACGTCCTGGCCCAGTCCCGCTTCCACCCCCGGTGCGGCACCACCTTCATCGCCTTCGTCATCGTGGTCTCCGTCCTGGTCTACAGCCTTATCCCCGCTCCGGAGGTGGTCTGGTGGCGCCTTCTGGCCCGGGTCCTCTTCCTGCCCCTGGTGGCCGCCCTGGCCTTCGAGCTCCTCTACTTCTCTGCCCGGCATGAGGATCCCCTTTCCCGGGCCCTGAGGGGGCTGGGCTTCCGCTTCCAGGCCCTCACCGTGGCCGAGCCTACCCCGGACATGGTGGAGGTGGCCATCCGGAGCGCGGAGGCGGCGGTGGGGGAGAGGGTGGTGGCGTGAAGCGGGTCCTGGTGGCTATGTCCGGGGGAGTGGACTCCTCGGTGGCCGCCTACCTCCTCAAGGAGGCAGGCTACGAGGTGGTGGGGGCCATGATGCGCTTCTGGCCCGAGGAAGCCCCCCGACCCTCCTTGGGACCCGAGGGGGACCCCAAGGGGTCCCGGGCCTGGGAAAGCTGCTGCACCCCGGACGCCGCCTACGGGGCTAGGCGGGTGGCGGACCTCCTGGGCATCCCCTTCTACCTTTTGGACTACCGCGAGGTCTTTGAGGAGGCGATTCTACGGCCCTTCCTGCGGGACTACGCGGGGGGGCGCACCCCCAACCCCTGCGCCCGCTGCAACACCTTCGTGAAGTTCGGGGCCCTTCTCAGGCAGGCGCAGCGCCTGGGCCTGGACTTCGTGGCCACCGGGCACTACGTGCGCCGGGAAGGGACGGACCTCCTCCGGGGGGTGGACCCGGGGAAGGACCAGAGCTACTTCCTCTGGGGCACCCCCAGGGAGGCCCTCCCCCAGCTCCTCTTCCCCGTGGGGGGGATGACCAAGGCCGCGGTGCGGGCCCTAGCGGAAAGGGCCGGGCTTCCCACCGCCAGGAAGCCGGAAAGCCAGAACCTCTGCTTCGTGGCCGGGGACCTGAAGGAGTTCCTGAGGGAAAGGCTCAAGGTCCGCCCCGGTCCCCTGGTGGACGCCCTCACCGGGGAGGTGGTGGGGGAACACCAAGGAGCAAGCCTCTACACCATCGGCCAGCGAAAGGGCCTCGGCCTATTCAAACCCCACCTGGAACGGCACGTGGTGGGGTTAGACCCTCTGGCCAACGTGGTCTACGTGGGGCCAAAGGAGGCTACCCTTTGGCTTGGGCTTGAGGGGGAGGAAGCCAACCTCCTGGCCGAGCTTCCTGAGGAGGTGGAGGTCCAGGTGCGCTACCGCACCCCTCCTGTGCGGGCCAAGGTGGAGTCCCTGGACCCCTTGCGCCTCCGCTTCCAAAGCCCGGTCTTCGCCGTGGCCCCGGGGCAGAGCGCCGTCCTCTACCAAGGGGAGCGGCTTTTGGGCGGGGCGGTGATCCGCCGGGGGCTTTACAACTTGGCGGGGGTTGACCCGGCCCTGACAGGGCGGTCCTTGACCTTCTCCTGACAAAGGGGTGCCAGAGTACGGGTGGGAGGTTAGGAGATGAGGAAGGCAATCGGTCTAGCGCTACTGGCCCTCGCGGGGACGGCCCTGGCCCAGATCCGGGCGGACGGTTCCTCCACGGTCTACCCCATCACCCAGGCGGTGGCGGAGGAGTTCCTCACCCGCAACCCCGGGGTGCGGATCTCCGTGGCCTTCTCCGGCACGGGCGCCGGCTTCCAGAAGTTCTGTCGTGGGGAAACGGACGTGCAGAACGCCAGCCGCCCCATCCGCAAGACGGAGCTGGACCTCTGCGCCCAAAACGGCATCCAGTTCATCGAGATCCCCGTGGCCTACGACGCCCTCTCCATCCTGGTCAACCAGGCCAACACCTGGGCCCAGTGCCTCACCACCGCCCAGCTCCGGGCCATCTGGGAGCCGGGCTCCCGCATCACCAACTGGAACCAGATCAACCCCAACTGGCCCAACCAGCGCTTGGTCCTCTACGGGGCGGGCACCGACTCCGGCACCTTTGACTACTTCACCGAGGCCATCATGGGCCGCTCCGGGGCCATCCGCACCGACTTCTTCCCCTCCGAGGACGACAACGTGATCCTCCGGGGGGTGATCGGGGACCGGGGGGCCATGGCCTTCGTGGGCTACGCCTACTACGAGGAGAACCGGGACCGGGTGCGGTCGGTGGCCATCAACAACGGCCAGGGCTGCGTGGCCCCCACCCGGGAGACGGTGCTGAACGGCACCTACCAGCCCCTCTCCCGCCCCCTCTTCATCTACGTGAACGTGCGTAGCCTGGAGCGCCGGGAGGTGCGGGACTTCATCAACTTCTACCTCTCCCCCGCCGCCCGCCGGGCCATCCGCTCCACCGGGTACGTGGAGCTGCCCGCCGAGGCCTACCAGATCGGCCAGGAGCTGGTGAACCGGCGCAAGACGGGCTCCTTCTTCAGCGACCTGCCCGTGGGCACCCCCCTCTCCCGCTTCGTGGAGGAGCTGCGCAGGGAGCTGCGGTAACCCTCGTTTCCTGGGGGTGGGGGTGCTCCCCCCACCCCCTTAGAATGGGAAAGGCATGGAGATCCTCAAGCAGAGGCCCTCGAGGAACCCCAAGGAGGTGGTCACCCTTGCCCTCCTCCTCCTCCTCTCCTCCGTGACCCTCCTCACCACGGTGGGGGTCATCGCCAGCCTCCTGGGGGATGTGGTCCAGTTCTTCCTCCAGGTCCCCCTCACGGAGTTCCTCTTCGCCCCCGAGTGGACCCCCCTCTTCGCCGACCCCCGCTACGGGATCAGCCCCCTCATCGCCGGCACCTTCCTGGTGACCGCCATCGCCCTCCTGGTGGCGGTGCCCCTGGGCCTCACCCTGGCGGTCTACATCGCGGAGTACGCCAAAGGGGCCGCCCGGGCCCGGATCAAGGGCACCTTGGAGCTCTTCGAGGGCATCCCCACGGTGGTCTTCGGCTACTTCGCCCTCCTCTTCGTCACCCCCCTCCTGCAGCAGGTGATCCCCGGCCTCAACATCTTCAACCCCCTCTCCGCGGGCCTGGTCATGGGTTTCGCCATCATCCCCTACGTGTCCAACGTGGCCGCAGACGCCATGGAGTCCGTGCCCCGCCCCATCCGGGAGGCGGCCTACGCCCTGGGGGCCAGGCCCTACGAGGTGGCCCTGCGGGTGGTCTTTCCCGCGGCCCTCTCCGGCATCATCGCCGCCATCATCCTGGCCACCAGCCGGGCGGTGGGGGAGACCATGATCGTGGCCATCGCCGCGGGGCAGCGTCCCCTCCTCACCCTGGATCCGCGGGAGACCATCGCCACCATGACCAGCTACATCGTTCAGGCGGCCACCGGCGACCAGCCCACGGGCACCACCGCCTACTACGCCCTGTTCGCCGTGGGCTTTACCCTCTTCCTCATCACCCTCTTCCTCAACATCCTGGCCCAGTGGGTGGTGGAGCGCTACCGGGAGCGGTATGAATAGGGCTTTGGACCGCGCCCCCGAGGCCTTCGGGGTAGACCCCTGGAAGGCCCGCATCGACCGGGTTTTCGCCCGGGCCATCGCCCTGCCCCTTTTCCTGGCCGTGGGCCTGCTGGCCCTCCTCCTGGCGGACACGGTCTACAACAGCTTCTCCGTCCAGGTGGTCCGGGCGGACGAGGGGCCGGGCCAGACCTACCCTTTCCGCCTCTCCGCCGACGAGATCCTCCGCCGGGAGCTCCTGGCCCGGGAGTACACGGGGGAAGAGGTCCAGTTCATGCTGCAAGACCCCACGGAACGCCGGGTCCTCTTCCTGCAGAACCGGGTGGAGCTCATGTGGCTCACCCACGAGGGGCCTTTGCGCTATGTGGTCACCGGCCTCCGGGACGACCGGGTGGCCGACTTCTCCCTGGTGGAGGGCCTGAGGCGCTGGGAGGAGCTCAAGGCGGGGTTGGGGGAAGGGGAGCGGCTCGTCCTCAACCCCTGGCTGGACCAGAGCTTTCTCACCCGCACCCCCTCCCGCTCCCCCCTCACCGCGGGGATCGGGGTGGCGGTCTTGGGCTCCATCTGGGTGCTCTCCCTGGCCCTCCTCATCGCCATCCCCGTAGGGATCGGGACCGCCATCCTCCTGGAGGAGTACCTGCGGGAGGGCACCTGGAACCGGATCCTGGAGGTGAACCTGCGGAACCTGGCCGGGGTGCCCTCCATCGTGTACGGCCTCTTGGGGTTGGCCCTCTTCGTGCGGGGCCTGGGCCTGGGGCCCTCCATCCTGGCCGCCTCCATGACCCTGGCGCTTCTCGCCATCCCCGTGATCGTGGTCACCGCCCGGGAGGCCCTGAGGGCGGTGCCCGAGTCCCTGCGCCAGGCGGCCTTCGCCCTGGGGGCCACCCGCCGCCAGGTGGTCTTCCGGGTGGTCTTCCCCGCCGCCCTCCCCGGGATGGTCACCGGGGTGATCCTGGCCGCGGCCCGGCTCATCGGGGAGGCCGCCCCCCTCCTCCTGGTAGGGGCGGCGGCCTTCGTCCCTTTTATGCCCACGGGGCCCATGTCCGAGTACACGGTGATTCCCGTGCAGATCTACCTCTGGATCAGCATGAACATCCCCGAGTTCCACCGGGTGGCGGCCGCGGGTATCCTGGTGATGCTCATGGTCCTCTCCGGCCTCTACGCCCTGGCCCTTTACCTCAGGAACCGCTTTAGGAGGGAATGGTGAGCTTGGAACTCCTCAAGGACCACCAGACGGTCCGCACCGCCCCCGTCCCCGAGGCCGAGGCCCAGGCGGAGGTGCGGGGCCTCAACCTCTGGTACGGCAGGAAGCAGGCCCTCTTCGACATCTCCGTGCGCTTTCCCCGCCACCAGGTGGCGGCCATCATCGGCCCCTCGGGGTGCGGCAAGAGCACCCTCCTGCGCTCCCTGAACCGCATGAACGACCTCATCCCCGGGGTGCGGGTGGCGGGGGAGGTCCTCTACGAGGGGGTGAACATCTACGACCCGCGGGTGGATCCGGTGGCCGTGCGGCGGCACATCGGCATGGTCTTCCAGAAGCCTAACCCTTTCCCCAAGACCATCTTCGAGAACGTGGCCTTCGGCCTCCGCCTCATGGGGGTAAAGGGGAGCGAGCTGGAGGACCGGGTGGTGGAGGCCCTGAGGCGGGCCGCCCTCTGGAACGAGGTCCAGGACATCTTCAAAAAGCAAAGCGGCCTGAGGCTTTCCGGGGGGCAGCAGCAGCGGCTCTGCATTGCCCGGGCCATCGCCGTGGAACCGCCCCTGCTCCTCATGGACGAGCCCACCAGCGCCCTGGACCCCATCGCCACCCAGGCCATCGAGGACCTGATCACCGAGCTCAAGCGGCGCTACACGGTGGTCATCGTCACCCACAACATGCAGCAGGCGGCCCGCATCTCCGACCGCACCCTCTTCATGCACCTGGGGGTCCTGGTGGAGGAGGGCCCCACGGAGGTGATCTTCACCAAGCCCCAGCACCCCTATACGGAGGCCTACATCACCGGGCGCTTCGGGTAGACTCTTGGGCGTGTCCGCCCTTGGCCTCCTCTTCCTTACCCTTTTCAACAGCGTCCTGGGGCTTTCCATCCTCTTTCCCATCCTGGGTCCCCTGGGCCGGGAGCTGGGCCTCACCGAGGTGCAGGTGGGGCTCCTCTCCACGGGCTACGCCCTGATGCAGTTTCTCCTCTCCCCCTACTGGGGGCGGCGGAGCGAGGGGGGGAGGAAGCCCGTTCTCCTCCTCGGCATCCTGGGTTTCGCCGGGAGCTTTCTCCTCTTCGGCCTCTTCGCCCTCCTGGGCCAGGGAGGGCACCTCCCCCCGGAGGCCCTCTTTCCCCTCCTCTTCCTGGCCCGGGTGGTGGGGGGGGCCTTCAGCTCCGCCACCCTGCCCACCGCCCAGGCCTACGTGGCCGACGTGACCGGGCGAGAGAACCGCACCGCGGGCATGGCCCTCCTGGGGGCGGCCTTTGGCCTGGCGGTGATCCTGGGCCCCGCCCTGGGGGCGGGCCTGGCCGCCCTCTTCGGCCTCCTGGCCCCGGTCTTCTTCTCCGCGGGATTTGCCCTCCTCAACGCCCTCTTCGCGGCCCTGTTCCTCCCCGAGTCCCGCACCCGGGGAGGGCCGGTTCCGGGCCGCCTCTCCCCCTGGGACGCCCGGGTCTTCCCCCTCCTCCTCCTGGGGCTTTCCCTGAACCTGGCGGGGGTGGCCCTGGAGCAGACGGTGGCCTTCTACTTCCAAGACCGCCTGAGCCTTTCCGGGGTGGAGACGGCCCGGGCGGTGGGGCTGGCCCTGGCCGTTTACGGCCTGGTGGCGGTCTTCGTCCAGGGGTTTCTGGTGCGCAAACTGGCCTGGCCTCCCCGCACCCTCCTCCTCCTGGGGCTTCCCATGGCCGTCTTGGGGTTTTTGGTCCTGGTCCTGGCCCGGGAGTTCTGGGCCCTGGTCCTGGGCCTGGCCCTCCAGGGGGCGGGGGCGGCCCTGGCGGGCCCGGGGGTGACGGCGGCCCTTTCCCTGGCGGTGCGGGAGAACGAGCAGGGCTCGGTGGCCGGCCTCAACAGCTCCGCCCAGGCCCTGGGGCGGATGCTGGGCCCGGTGGTGGGCACGGGCCTCTACCGCCTGCAGCCCGAGGCCCCCTTTCTCCTGGGGGCGGGCCTTCTTCTCCTCTCCTGGGCCCTCCTGCCCGCCCTTTTGCGCCGGATGAGGTTGTAGATGCGCCTCCTCCTCTTCCGCCAGCGCCACTTCCGCAACCTGGCCTTCCCCGCCTTCCGCCCTCCCCCGGGCCCCTTCGCCCTGGCGGGGGGGAACGGCCAGGGGAAAACGGGCCTCCTCCTGGCCCTCCACCTGGCCCTGGGGGGGGAGGTGCGGGCCGCCTTGGGGGACCTGGTCCGCTTCGGGGAGCCCGAGGCCTGGCTTTACGCCGAGGTGGAGACCGAGCTCGGCCTCTACCGGGTGGAGCAGCGCCTGGCGCCCGAGGGGCGCGAGGTGCGCCTCAACGAGAGGCCGGTAAGCCTGCGCGCCCTTCACGAGCTTCCCGGCTCGGTTCTGGTCTCCCCCGAGGATGTGGAGGTGGTCCTGGGCCCTAAGGAGGAGCGGCGGGCGGCCTTGGACCGCCTGATCGCCCGCTTCTCCCGTCGCCACGCCGCCCTCCTCGCCGCCTACGAGCGGGCCCTGCGCCAGCGGAACGCCCTCCTGAAGGCGGGAGGCAACGGGCTTTCCGTGTGGGACCGGGAGCTGGCCCGGTACGGCGTGGAGATCGCGGCCCTGAGGCGCCGCTTCCTCCGCCGCTTTCTGCCCATGTTCCAGTCGGTTTACCGGGTCCTGGCCCCGGGGGAGGCGGGGCTGGTGCTGGAGGAAACCGTCCAGGGGGATTTCCTGGAGGCCTTGGAGCGGGGGCGGAAGGAGGAGCTCGCCCGGGGGCAGACCCTGGTGGGCCCCCACCGGGACGACCTGGTCTTCCTCCTGGGGGGGCGGCCCGCCCACCGCTTCGGAAGCCGCGGGGAGGCCAAGGCCCTGGCCCTGGCCCTGCGCCTGGCAGAGCACCGGCTCCTTTGGGAGCACCACGGGGAGGCCCCCCTCCTCCTGGTGGACGAGTGGAGCGAGGAGCTGGACGGGGCCCGGCGCCAGGCGGTTTTCGCCTACGCCCAAGGGCTTCCCCAGGCCATCCTGGCGGGCCTTTGGGCTCCGGAGGGCCTCCCGGTATGCTGGATGGAAGAGGGGGTAGTCCTGTGCCCCGGCGGCTGAAGGAAGTGCTCCCCGAGACCCTGCGGCGGCTGGGAGGGGAGGAGCGGTGGCGGCGGGGGGCGGTCTTGGCCGCCTGGAAGGAGGTGGTGGGGCGGGAGCTGGCCCGCCTCACGGAGGCGGTGGCCCTCGAGGGGGGCATCCTCACCGTCCGGGTGGCGGACGCCCTCACCGCCCACGGGCTCACCTACAGCCGCCTGGCCCTTCTCCGGCACTACGAGGAGCGCTTTCCCGGGATGGTCCGGGAGATCCGCTTTGTGGTGGGCCAGGTGGGGGCACCCCCCTCCCCCGGCTCCCCCGCCCCCGAGGACCCCGAGGGGACCCGCAAGGCCTGGGAGCTGGCCCGGGAGGCCCTTCCGGAGTTGCGGGGGTCGGTGGCTCGGGCGGCCCTTGCCCTCCTGCGCCACCGGCGGGGGGAGCCCTGCCCCATCTGCGAAAGCCCCAGCGAGGCCCACCCCTGCCCCACCTGCCGCCGCCTCCTGGAAAGCCCCGCGGTGCGTAAGGGGGCGGAGCGGCTCAAGCGGGGCCGCGCCGCGGGCCTCGAGGGGGAGGCCCTGCTCGTGGCCCGCCACCTGGCGCGGCAGTCCCTCCTCGCGGAGATGGCCGAGCTCTTTCCCCAGGCCCTGAGGGAGGAGGGGCTCCGCCCCCTCCTCGGGGACCTCGCCCGGCGCTTCCAGGCCCTCTTTCCGGACGAGCCCTTGCCGGAGGCGGTGAGGAGCCTTCTGGCCAAAGGGCCCTGAGGGGGAGGCTCCCTTCCCCCTCGCCCCCCCGGACCCGGGGCCACGCCCCGGCCGTCCGCCGGGGCCCCCCGGGGGGCCTCAGGAGGCAAGGAAGCGCCGGAGCCTCAGCCAGACGCTCGGTCGCCCAAGGAGGTGAAGGCGCAAGGAGGGAAGGGGCTGTAGCCCACATTCCGCACCCCTCTCAC
>NZ_SIJL01000009.1 GCF_004307015.1 Thermus thermamylovorans | reverse complement strand
ACATGTGTCTGTCCAGGTTCAGATGCCCCGGCTTAAGTCTTTCCGACGGCGGTGGGCCTGGCCCCGCAAGGGCTCCCACCCAGCCTATGGGGACTTTCTTCTTGATGAGCCCTCCTTCTGGGCCCAATCGGCCATCCTTTGGGCCCTGGCCGGGCTGGAAGCCGGGCGCTTCGAGGAGGCCCTCCACCGCTTCCTCCCCTCCCCCCTGAGGGGGATCTGCGATATCGAGGACCTCCGTTCGGCTCTCCTCGAGGCCGAGCGCCTTGGTTTGGGGCTGGAGGACTACATCCGCGGGCACCGCTCGCCGAACACGCCCATCGCCCAGGCCAACTTCCGCCCCCTCCTGGACCTGCTGGAGGCCTGGAGGCTTCCCCCTGCCTTCCTCCTTCCCCTGGTCCAAGCGGCCAAGGAGGCCAAGACCCCGGAGGAGGTCAAGGAGGGCCTGAGGTTCCAGGCCTTTGCCTGGCCCAGGAGCTCCATCCCCGTCCACGAGGTGGAGGAGGGCCCCAAGGCCCAGGGGGTGGACGGGCTGGACCTCGAGGCCCCCCTGCCTGGGAAGCCCAGGATGCAGAAGGGGGAGCTCCGGGGTTGGCGCCCCGTGCCAGGCCAGGGGGGGACCGTCTTTGTTTACCGCTTCCGCCCTGACCGCCTGGCCCGGATGGCCGCCCTGCACCTTCTGGGGAAGACCTACCTGGACATCGCCAAGGAGGAGCTGGGGAAGGAGGACCTCCTGCACGGGGACAGCGCGGTCAGGAAGGCGGCCCGTGAGGTCAAGGAGTTTCTGGCCCTGGCCCTTAGGGCCCCAAGCCCCTCCCTTCCCCAAAGGGCCAGCCCCCCCGCTGGCCTTCCTCCTGAGGACCTGGCCCTTCTGCGTTGGGCCGCGGGTAGGGGGGAGTTCACCTTCCGGGATGGGCTGAGGAGCGGCCCCAAGGCCCTGAGGACCAAGGACGCCCTGCAGGCCAGCCTCTCCCGCCTGGTCCAGGCCGGGCTCCTGGAGGAGCTGGGAAGGGGGCGGTACAGGCCAAAAGCTTAGGCACCCCATACGCAAGGAGCCCCGTCCCGGACGGGGGAATCCTCGCTTTGTCGCCCGAAAAGTACGTTCAAATGGGCCGTGGCGTTCGTGAACGGGGCGAGCGAAGGTGGGGGCGGAGGTGAAAGAAGTATGCAGAACGTAAATGCATTCGCCCACCTGCTGACCGTAGAAGAGGTGCGTGAGCTAGTTGGTAAGCAAAGGCTGGGCCGCCCCACGGCTTACAGGCTTGCGCGGCGGTTCGGCATCCGCCTGGGGCGGCGCCTTCTCATCCCCGCCTGGGTGGTGGAGGCCCTCCTGGAGGGGCGCCTTGACTTGGAGAAGGAGGGGGTCCCCTCCCCCAGGGCTTGAGGAAGAGGAGGTGCGACCCTATGCCGTTCGCTTCTAGCTTACCCAAAGTAGGCTTGCTTGCCGTGCGCTACGCCCGCCTGGGCTACCGGGTCCTCCCCCTCCACCCGGGGGAGAAGCGCCCCCACGGGGGCCTGGTACCTCGCGGGCTGAAGGAGGCCTCCCGGGAGGAGGCGGTGATCCGGGCCTGGTGGGGGCGGGAGCCCCAGGCAGGGGTGGGCCTCCTGGCCCCGGAGGGGGTGCTGGTCCTGGACTTTGACTTGCCCGAGGCTTGGGAGGGGCTGAAGGAGGAACACCCGGAGCTCCTCGAGGCCCCCAGGCAGAGGACGCCCAAGGGTGGGGTCCATCTCTTCCTCCGCCTCCCCCCGGGCCTGGAAGGGGCCTTGAGCGCCTCCGTGAGGCGGCTGGAGGGGGTGGACCTCCGGGGCATGGGGCGGGCCTATGTGGTGGCCGCCCCTACCCGCTTGGCGGATGGCAGGGGCTACGCCTGGGAGGCGCCCCTGAGGAGGCCGGAGGAGCTTCCCCCCGTGCCCTCCGGGCTCCTCCAGAAGCTCCTGCCCCCGCCGCCTCCCCCGCCCCAGGAGGTGGGGCTGGGGGCCTCGCCAAGGAGGCTGAGGCGGCTCCTCGAGGCCTTCGCGGACCGGGTGGCCGCCGCCCCCATAGGGCAAAGGCACCTCACCCTCATCGCCTATGCCCGGGCCGCCGGGGGCCTCCTCCCCCACGGGCTGGACCCCAGGGAGGCCGAGGAGCTCCTGGTGGCCGCCGCCATGCAGGCGGGGCTTCCCGAGCGGGAGGCTCGGGAGGCGGTGCGGTGGGGGCTTCAGGTGGGAGCCCAGGCCCCCCTCCCCCTGGAGGAGCCCGGGGGGTTTTGGAACACCCCAGGGTTTGGGAACAGGGGGGTGTACCAAAACTTTAGGCCTTCGTTATCGCAAAAACCCGGTTTTGGAACACGGGAGGTAAAGAGTGAGGGGGAAAAGGGGAAGCCTATCCTCTCCTTCCGCCCCAGGCTGGGGGGGTGGTCCTGATGGGGCTCAGGCGCATTGACCTCACCGCCCAAGTGGAGCCCATACGGTGGGCTTGGGAAGGGCTTCTGCCCAAGGGCTTCGTGAGCATGGTGGGGGCCCTGCCCGGGGAGGGGAAGACCGTCCTCCTCACCGCCCTGGCCTGGCAGGCCGCCCGCCCCCAGGGGGAGCTCCTGGGGCGGGGGGTGGAGCCGGGTCCCGTGGTCTACCTGGACTTCGACGCGGCCACCGGGGACGGGCGGGCCACCCGGAGGTGGCTTGAGGCCCACCAGGCCGCCTTCCCGGATGGGGATATGGGCAAAATCGTCCTCCTGGAGCCGGACGGCGATACCTACGGCCTGGGGGAGAAGGAGATGGAGGAGCTGGAGGGGGTGGTGCGGGAGGTGGGGGCCGGGCTGGTCATCCTGGACAGCTTCATGGCCGCCTTCCCCTTGGACCCGGTGAAGCTCCACCAGGTGCAAAGCGCCATGTGGTGGCTTCGCCGCCTCGCCTTGAGGACCGGGGCGGCGGTGGCGGTGGTGGATCACCTGCCCAAGCCCGTGGGGGGCGAGCGGGCAGGGGCTCGAGGCCTCCTGGGCTCCATCGCCAAGACCGCCCAATCCCGGGCGGTGCACATCCTGACCCGCGTCCCACCCGCAGAGGTGCAGGGACGGCACGTCCTGAAGTGGGAAGTGCTTAAAAGCTCCTTTGCGTCCATCCCCGAGCCCTTCGGCGTGGAGCTCATCTTCAGCCTGGGGCGGGTGGAGGTGGCCGAAACCCCCTTGCCGGAGGGCACGGCCAACCCCAAGCGGGACAAGGCCCGTAGGGCCATGCTGGAGCTCCTGAACGCCCAAGCCGGGAACCTGGTGCCCAAGGCCGAACTGGTCCAGGCCGCGGTGGAGGCGGCCAACATCGCACGCAAGACGGCGGAGCGCTACCTGAAGGAGCTGGCCGAGGAGCTTGCCTTGGAGAAAGTTCACCTCCCCGGCCAGGGAGCCCCGGTGGCCTACCGCCTCCAGGATGCCTCACTCTATGGGGAGGATGTTCCAAAACCCCAAGAAAGCCCTTCCTCATCGCAAAAGGTTTTGGAACACCCCCCCGTTCCAAAACCCTCCCCTGTACCAAAACCTGACCCCCTGGAAGGGAACTGGGAGGACTGGGGCGAAATCCCGGACCCCGAGGAGGTGGGTGAATGACCCTAAGCACCCTCGCCCTCTTGCGGGGCCGCACCCTGGCCCGGGAGGGGGGTAAGCTCCTGGTAAGGCCCGCCCCCTCCCCTGAGGAAGCCAGGGGCCTGGCCCCCCTCAAGCGCCCCCTCCTCGCCCTCCTCGAGGAGGGGGGCACCATTCAGGGGGATGACCTCCTCGGAAGCCTCCACCTTCTGGCCGCCCTCCTGGCCGCCAAGGAGGGCATCCCGCCCATGACCTGGGCAACTTTCTACTACCAGGGCCGCCCTGAGCCTGAGCGGGTTCTGGTGCCGGGGCCGAACCTCCTCCCCTCCCTTCTCTGGAGGGCCAGGAACCTGCCTGAGCCCAGGAGGGTCCACTTGGCCGCTACGGATGGGGGCCTCATCCTGGACCTCGAGGCCCCCTTGGAGGCCTTCCTCCGGGTGGAGGGAAGCGGCCTGGAGGTCTACGCCTGGCCGGAGGAGCGGATGCGGGAGTACCTCCAGGCCGCCGCCTTGGGCCGGGAGCCCAGGCCCGTGGTGCTGGAGCTGGGGGGAAGGGCCTTCCGGACCCTCTCCTGGCCGGAGCCTATATTCACCCCCTTATATGGGCCCCAGGTAGAGCTTGCGGAAGCATGACCCGCCGGGAGGAGGGAAAAAGCCCGCATGCGTGGGGGGGAGGAAGGCCCATCCCCAGGAGGTTCCTTCGCGAAAGTTTTGTTTCGCGAAGAAACACCCCCGGGGAGCCCCCTCCCCCCGGGGCCGGAGGGGGGCCTACCCCCTTCGGGGAGATTTCACTTTTCCAAAACCGGCAAGGAGGGTATCCTGCAGGCAAACTAAGGAGGTGTTATGAGGAAACCGGCAAAGGCACTCCTAACCATAACCCTAGCGGTGCTATCTGCCCTCATCCTCAGCGCATGCTCTGATCCT
The DNA here is from genome assembly GCF_004307015.1 of Thermus thermamylovorans. NCBI lineage: Bacteria > Thermotogati > Deinococcota > Deinococci > Thermales > Thermaceae > Thermus > Thermus thermamylovorans. The sequence goes on along the minus strand of NZ_SIJL01000009.1, from coordinate 98,826 downwards.
AGCGGCGGGAGCATCAGAACGGAAGAGGTCATGGTGCGCTTACAGGACCCCAAGGGCGCTCATCTGACCACCTACTACAGGGTGGAAAACGGCGCTTGGCAACCCGTGCTCTTCCAAGGAACCCAAGCCTCCCTTTCCCTACCCCAAAGGGCCGCAGTGTATGAGTTGGCCACACGGTGCGAAGGAGGGTACTACTACCCCGCCGAACTCCAGTTTTTCAAGGCCAGAGCTGACCAGATACGCCAAGTGAACATAGTCTGCTCCTTTGAGGATACCCGGTGGGTTAGCACCACTTTCGATATCCAGCTCCCGGACCAAATCGGGGGCGTCAGGGTGAGGGATGGGGACACGGTAGCGGTTTCCCTGAGAACGGGCTATGTCTCCGGGCTCTCCGCCCGGTTGGTTGGCGATATGCCTGAGGGCAGGCAGGACGTCCTTGTGTCCGTTTTCCGGACGAGCATCAACGGGTTGGAACCCATTGGGGCCAAGCTCATCAACGTCCATATCACCAACGGCGCCAGGATAGCGGTAGATAACCAGGGATGGCGCCCTATGGAACCAAGGCTCGTCTCCGCCGCTCTTCCCTCTGGCTTTACCGGCTCCGCGGCCGTGACCTTTTTCAAGGATGGAATGAAAGTCCCAACTTTGGTAGGAATGTCCCAGCTAGGAGGACCTAGCACCCACGGACGCTACGGGATCCTGAGCGGAATGGGCGGTATTTACTTGGGCTTGGTTAGCGCTGGGAACGCTGATCCCAGTAGCGCTCTCTCGAACCTCATGGTCTACAAGGACACGAGCGGCACCGATTGGTCAGCCGCCCTCCCCCAGCCTTGGGGGGCGAACCAGTTTATCCCAACGGGAACCAGCTTCACCCTGGCCTACCCGGGAGCTCAGGCGTTCTCCTTGGACCTGTCGGGCTTAGCACAAGACAGGCGCTCCGGGCTGCCCCTAAGGGTAAGGAGCATCGTCTACGCCATGGGGAGCCCTACCCAGTACGTTCTCCCCAACCTGGAAAGCCAACTGGGCTACGCCTGGCTCACAGGTACCACGGTCCAGTATGAGGTTGTTGCGGGGGTAAGGGGCGTGGACAATCCCATTTTCACCAGAGTGGGCGAATCTTGGACGAGCATCAGCGAGGCTACCTTCCGGAACACGGATGTGGCCTTAGCCAGGCTGAGCGGTGGCTACAGCGTGCCTTAGACCACTCCCCTAGGAGCTTGGGACAAGTGGTGAAAAAAGGGGTGGCGCTTCCTGAAAGCACATCCCCCAGGGGAAACAAGGCAAGGACTTACCCCAAGAGAGGAGGTGAGCATGCCCAAACGCAGAGGCAAGGGCACGGGCACGGTGTACCGGCACAAGGCTTCGGGGCGGTGGTGTGCCGAGCTCCACGTGGGCTTCGACCCGGACACGGGCAGGCCCAAGCGCATCACCGCCTACTTTCCAACCCGTAAGGAGGCGGAGGTTTGGCTCTCGGAGCAGGTGGCCCGCTACCACAAAGGCCTCCTGGCCGATCCCAGGGCCATCACCCTCCGGGAATGGGCGGAAGGGTGGCTTCACCGCAAGGCCCAGGAGGTGCGGGACCGCACCCTGCACCTCTACCGCCAAGAACTGGGCTACGCCCTCCCCTCCCTGAAGGAACCCCACCTTCCCGACCCCTTGGGCCAAATGCGGCTCCAAGAGGTCCAGCCCACCCACATCCGCACCGCCCTGGACGCCTTGGCCCCAAAGCTCTCCCCCCGCACCGTGCGCAAGGTCCGGCAAAGGCTGTTCCAGCTCTTTGAGGAGGCCCTGAGCCTGGAGGTGGTGCACCGCAACCCTGTGGCCCCCGTGAAGGTGAGGGCCGCCCCCCAGGGGGGTAGGACAGGCAGGGCCCTGGAAGATGGGGAGGTGCAGGCCCTCCTCAGTGCGCTGGACCAGCACCCTGACCCCAGGACCGCCCTGGCCCTGAGGCTGTGCCTGGCCTTGGGCCTGCGTAAGGGGGAGGTCTTGGGCCTCCAATGGGGGGACCTGGACCTGGAAGAGGGCACCCTCACCGTGCGCCGGACCTGGGTTCACAACGGCCAGCAAGGCGTCACTTCCCTCCCCAAAACCCAGACCTCCCAGAGAACCCTTCCCATTCCCCATTCCACCCTGGAGCGCCTCAGGAGGTACCGGGAATGGTGGAAGGAGCGCCTGGGCGGGCCTCCCCCCTCAGATGCCTGGGTCTTCCCCGGCAACCGGGGGGGCCGCCCCCTGGACCTCAACGCCCTCAACCACACCCTCAGGCGCCTGGCCCAGCGCCTGGGCTTGGGCAGGATTAGGGTGCACGACCTGAGGCATACCTACGGCTCCCTCCTCCTCTCCCGAGGGGCCTCCGTGGAGGTAGTATCGGAGCGGATGGGGCATGCTAACCCCACCATTACCCTGGCCGTCTACCGGCACATCCTGGAGCGGGAGCGGCGGGAGTGGATCCTGGACCCTGAGGACCTCGTGGCACCCAAGGCTCAGGCGTAAAGGGCTTGGGCCTTAGAACAAACCCTAGCCCGGAGGGTCCTCCTCCGGGCTTCCTCCTTCCGGTGAAAAGCAGGCACGCAAGGGAGGGCCTGCCGCGATAAACCGTAGATAAACCGTATAGAGCACCCCCCGGCTATGCTACCGGGGGGTAAAGCTTTGCCTCCTGGACTTGGTGGAGCGGAGGGGATTCGAACCCCTGACCTCCCGCTTGCAAGGCGGGTGCTCTCCCTCTGAGCTACCGCCCCAGGCCTAGGGGAGTATAGCCCAAACGGGGGGGTTACGCAAAGGGTAAGGGCCGCCTATAATCGGGAGGGTGTGCCGGACCAGCCCGCGGGCAGGGGAAGGTCCCGCGGGAAGCAGGCCGGCGCGCTAGCGGAACGCCAAGCCCAACCTTCCCCGAACGGGAGGCATATGCCGGTGAACATCAGCGTCAAGGAGCTTCTGGAGGCAGGGGTCCACTTCGGCCACGAGCGCAAGCGCTGGAACCCCAAGTTCGGCCGCTACATCTATGCGGAGCGCAACGGCATCCACATCATCGACCTGCAGAAGACCATGGTGGAGCTGGAGCGCACCTTCCGCTTCCTCGAGGACCTGGCCATGCGGGGGGGGACGGTGCTCTTTGTGGGCACCAAAAAGCAGGCCCAGGACATCGTGCGCATGGAGGCAGAGCGGTCGGGGATGCCCTACGTGAACCAGCGCTGGCTGGGGGGGATGCTCACCAACTTCAAGACCATCGCCCAGCGGGTGAACCGCCTAGAGGAGCTGGAAGCCCTCTTCGCCTCCGAGGCCATCGGGGAACGCCCCAAGAAGGAGCAGGTGCGCCTCAAGCACGAGCTTGAGCGCCTGCAGAAGTACCTCTTTGGCTTCCGCCGCCTCAAGCGCCTTCCCGACGCCGTCTTTGTCGTGGACCCCACCAAGGAGGCCATCGCCGTGCGGGAGGCCAGGAAGCTCTTCATCCCGGTGATCGCCCTGGCGGACACCGACTCCGACCCCGAGCTGGTGGACTACATCATCCCCGGCAACGACGACGCCATCCGCTCCATCCAGCTCATCCTCTCCCGGGCCGCTGACCTCATCATCCAGGCCCGGGGCGGGGTGGTGGAGCCCTCCCCCTCCTACGCCCTGGTGGAGGAGGCGGAAAGGCAGGGCCAGCAGGCCTCCACGAGCCTTAACGAGGGCGAGGTGGAAGCATGAGCCAGACCGAACTCATCAAGAAGCTACGCGAGGCCACCGGGGCCGGCATGATGGACGTGAAGAAGGCTCTGGAAGACGCGGGCTGGAACGAGGAGAAGGCCGTCCAGCTCCTAAGGGAGCGGGGAGCCATGAAGGCGGCCAAGAAGGCGGAGCGGGAAGCCCGGGAGGGGATCATCGGCCACTACATCCACCACAACCAGCGGGTGGGGGTCCTGGTGGAGCTCAACTGCGAGACGGACTTCGTGGCCCGCAACGAGATCTTCCAAAACCTGGCCAAGGACCTGGCCATGCACATCGCCATGATGAACCCCCGCTACGTCGCCGCCGAGGAAATCCCCGCGGAGGAGCTGGAGAAGGAGCGGCAGACCTACATCCAGGCCGCCCTAAACGAGGGGAAAGCCCAGCAGATCGCCGAGAAAATCGCCGAGGGCCGCCTGAAGAAGTACCTGGAGGAGGTGGCCCTCCTGGAGCAGCCTTTTGTCAAGGACGACAAGGTGAAGGTGAAGGAGCTCCTCCAGCAGGCCATCGCCAAGATCGGGGAGAACATCGTGGTGCGGCGCTTCTGCCGCTTTGAGCTGGGGGCGTAAGCCATGTGGGACACCGGGGCCCTTCCGCCAAGGGCCCTGGTTTTACTAGAGCCATGAAGTACCAACGGGTTCTCCTCAAGCTTTCCGGCGAGTTTCTGACGCAAAACGGCTTCGGAATTGAGCCCGAGGCCACCAAGGCCTTGGCTCGGGAGATCCGGGCCGCTTACGAGACGGGGGTGCAGCTGGCCATCGTCATCGGGGCAGGGAACCTCTGGCGGGGGGCCCGGCAGGGGGTAGGCATGGACCGGGCCACCGCCGACTACATCGGCATGCTGGCCACCGTCATGAACGCCCTGGCCCTGCAGGACGCCCTGGAATCCCTAGGCATCCCCACCCGGGTCCAGACCGCCCTCACCATCACCCAGGTGGCCGAGCCCTACATCCGCAGGCGGGCTCTGCGCCACCTGGAAAAGGGACGCATCGTCATCTTCGGCGGAGGCACGGGGAATCCCTTCTTCTCCACGGACACCGCCGCCGCCCTCCGCGCCCTGGAGGTGGGGGCCGAGGCCGTCCTCATGGCCAAGAACAAGGTGGACGGGGTTTACTCCGACGACCCCCGTAAGAACCCAAACGCGGTGCGCTTCGACGAGCTCACCTACCTGGAGGTGCTGAACCGCGGCCTCCAGGTCATGGACACCACCGCCATCACCCTGTGCATGGAGGCCGGGCTTCCCATCGTGGTCTTTGACATCTTCAAGCCGGGGGCCCTGGTGGGTATTATCCAGGGGGAAAAGGTGGGCACCCTGATCCACGCCTGAAGGAGGGAAGCATGACCCTGAAAGACCTCTACGCGGAAACCCGGGCCCACATGCAAAAGAGCCTGGAAGCCTTGGAGCACAACCTAGCGGGCCTGCGCACCGGGCGGGCCAACCCCGCCCTGCTCCTCCACCTGAAGGTGGAGTACTACGGCGCCCAGGTCCCCCTCTCCCAGATCGCCACCGTCACCGCCCCCGACGCCCGCACCCTGGTGGTGCAGTCCTGGGACCAAAGCGCCCTCAAGGCCATCGAGAAGGCCATCCGCGACTCTGACCTGGGGCTGAACCCAGCCAACCGGGGGGACGCCCTTTACATCAACATCCCCCCCCTCACCGAGGAAAGGCGCAAGGAGCTGGTGAAGACGGCCCGCCACATGGCCGAGGAGGGGCGCGTGGCTATCCGCAACCTCCGCCGCGAGGCCCTGGAAAAGCTCCGGAAACTCTCCAAGGAGCTACACCTCTCCGAGGATGACACCAAGCGGGCCGAGGGGGAGATCCAGAAGATCACCGACGAGTTCATCGCCAAGGCTGACGGGCTCTTGGAGAAAAAGGAGCAGGAGATCCTGGGCTAGTGCGCCCCACCCTGCGGCCATCCCTCGGAGGTGGGGGGTGAAGGAAGCCCGGGAGGACCTCCCCGCACGGGTGCTTTCCGCTCTGATAGGGGCGGCCCTCCTCCTTCTGGTGCTTTGGGCCGGCCTTCCCCTGGTCCTGCCCGCCCTGGTCCTGGTGCTTTGGCTGGGGAGCCTAGAGCTAAGAGGGATGTTCCTCCGCCGGGGCATCGGCCTCAACCTGCCCCTCCTCCTGGGAGGTGGGATCTTTCTCTTCTTCCTCTCCCTACCCCAGCTCCACTGGCACTTCCCCCAGGTCCCCTGGCGGGAGGTGGCCCTAGGCCTCTTTTTGATCGGGGGTTTCAGCTATGAGCTCCTCCGGGGAGCAGACCTCAGCCGCTTCGCCTTCACCCTCCTGGCCTTCCTCTACCTGCCCTGGACCCTGAGCTACGCCCTACCCCTGCGCCACCTGCCCGACGAGGGCCTGGGGATGTGGATCCTCTCCCTCCCCATCGTGGCCAGCTTCGCCACGGACATCGGAGCCTACTTCGTGGGGCGCGCCTTCGGCCGGCGGAAGCTCGCCCCCGAGATCTCCCCCGGCAAGACGGTAGAGGGCTCGGTGGGCGGCATACTGGTGAGCTTCCTAGCCCTGGTCCTCTACACGGGCCTGGTGCGGGAGGTCTTCCCCTTCGGCCTGCTGGAGCTTTGGCTCTTCAGCCTCCTCCTCTCCCTGGCGGCCCAGCTTGGGGACCTGGCGGAGTCCATGCTGAAGCGCTACTGTGGGGTCAAGGACTCCGGGCGCTTCCTGCCCGGGCATGGGGGTCTTCTGGACCGGATCGACAGCCTCCTCTTCACCCTTCCCCTCACCTACTTTCTGGTGGTGGTCTTCACATGAAGCGGGTGGTGGTCTTGGGCTCCACGGGTTCCATCGGCAGGCAGGCCCTCGAGGTCTGCCGCTGGCGGGGCTACCGGGTGGTGGGCCTGGCGGCGGGGCGGAACCTGGAGGAGCTTTCCCGGCAAATCCAGGAGTGGCGCCCTCTTCTGGTGGCGGCGGCGGAGGGCCTGCACCCTGAACTCAAGACCCGTTTCCCCTGGCTCAGGCTGGCCGAGGCGGAGGAGGTGGCGGCCCTGGAGGCGGAGGTGGCCGTGGCCGCCATCCCCGGGCTGGCGGGGCTTGCCCCCACGCGGGCGGCGGTCCGGACGGGGAAGCGGGTGGCCCTGGCCAACAAGGAGGCCATGGTGGCGGCAGGGCCCCTCCTCTGGCAGGAGGCGGAGGCCTCGGGGGCGGAGATCCTCCCCGTGGACTCCGAGCACGCCGCCCTCTTCCAGGCCCTCCTGGGGGAGAGGCGGGAGGACGTGGCCGAGCTCATCCTCACCGCCAGCGGAGGGCCTTTCCTGCGGGAGCCCCGGGACCTCTCCCGGGTGACCCCGGAGATGGCCCTCAACCACCCCCGCTGGCGGATGGGCCCCAAGGTGACGGTGGACTCCGCCACCCTCTTCAACAAGGGCCTCGAGGCCTTGGAGGCCAAGGAGCTCTTCCGCTTTCCCCTGGATCGGGTTAAAGTCCTCGTCCACCCCCAGGCCTACGTGCACGGCTTGGTGCGCTTCGTGGACGGGAGCCTGAAGGCCCAGCTGGGCCCCGCGGACATGCGCCTGCCCATCCAGTACGCCCTCACCTACCCCGAGCGGGGGGAAACCCCCCTCAAGGACCTCCCCCTCCCCGGCGTGCTGGAGTTCCTGGAACCGGACACCCAGCGCTTTCCCGCCCTGGAGGTGGCCTACGCGGCGGGCAGGCAGGGCGGGGTGGCCCAGGCGGCGGTCTCCGCCGCGGACGAGGTGGCGGTGGCGGCCTTCCTGGCAGGCCGCCTCCCCTTCCCCCGGATCCCGCAAGTGTTGGCCAGGGTCCTGGAAAAGACCCCAAGCCTTCCCCTAACATGGGATAACCTCTTCGCCGTGGACGCCTGGGCCCGGGAGGAGGCCAAGAGGTGGGCATGAGCCTTCTTTGGTTTTTGGTCATCATCGGCGTGAGCATCTTCGTCCACGAGCTGGGACACTACCTGGCGGCGAGGGCGCAAGGGGTCAGGGTCAAGGCCTTCAGCGTGGGCTTCGGCCCCATCCTCCTCAAGCGGCACGCCTGGGGCACGGAGTGGCGGCTTTCCGCCATCCCCTTAGGGGGGTACGCGGACATCGAGGGCCTCCTGCCCGAGGAGCGGGGCCGGGGGTACGACGCCCTGCCCTTCCTCGGCAAGCTCCTGGTCCTGGTGGCAGGGGTGGCGATGAACGTCCTCCTGGCCTGGGCCCTCCTGGGCTACCTCTTCAGCGCCCAGGGGGTGCCCCAGGCCACGGGGCGGGCGGTGATCCTGGAGGTCCTCCCGGAAAGCCCGGCGGAGCGGGCGGGCCTGCGGCCGGGGGACGTCCTCCTGGCCATCGGGGGCGAGCCCCTGCGGGAGGCCGCGGAGATCGGCCGCCTGCGGGAGGCGGGGGAGCACACGGTGCGGGTGCTCCGGCAAGGGGAGGAGGTGGTCCTGCGCTTCGCCTGGGCCGAGCCCCTGGAGCGCCTGGGGGTGGTCTACCAGCCTGAGGCGGAGTTCCAGCCCGTGGGCTTCCTGGAAGGGCTTTCCCTGGCGGTGGCCCGCACCCTGGCCTTCGGCCCCCAGCTGGTCCAGGCCCTGGTGGGGGGGCTCATCGGGGTCCTCTCGGGCAACCCGGACAGCGGGGTGGTGGGCCCGGTGGGCATCGTGGCGGAAACGGGGCGGGCAGCCCAGGAGGGGCTCTTCCGCCTCCTGGAGCTCACCGTGGCCATCAACCTCTCCCTGGCCCTCTTCAACCTCCTGCCCATCCCCGCCCTGGACGGGGGCCGCATCCTGCTCCTGGTCCTCTCCCGTCTCTTCCGCATCCGGCCCGAGCAGGAGGCCATGGTCCACTACCTGGGCTTCCTCTTCCTCATCTTCCTGGTCCTCCTGGTCACCTTCCAGGACATCCGGCGCCTTGTGGGAGGCTGATGACGGCCACCGTGCTCATCCCCGCCTTCAACGAGGAGGCCCACGTGGCCCAGGTGGTGCGGGTGGCCAAAGCGGCGGGCTTCCCCGTGGTGGTGGCGGACGACGGCTCCCAGGACCGCACCGCGGCCGAGGCGGAAAGGGCCGGGGCGGAGGTGGTGCGCCTGCCGGAAAACCGCGGCAAAGGAGGGGCCATCGCCGAGGGGCTCCGGCGGGTGGCCACCCCCTACGTCCTCCTCCTGGACGCCGACCTGCTCGGCCTTCACCCCGAACACCTGGAGGCCCTCCTCGCCCCCGTGCGGGAAGGGCGGGCGGAGATGACCGTGGGGGTCTTCCAGGGGGGGCGGCTCTCCACCGACCTGGCCATGCGCCTCACCCCCTTCCTCTCGGGCCAGCGGGCCCTGGGAACCGAGGCCCTGCGCCGGGTGCCGGGCCTGGAGGGGGCCCGCTACGACCTGGAGCTCCTCCTCACCCGCCACGCCCAGCGCCAGGGCTGGCGGGTGCGCTACCTGCCCCTGCCCGGGGTCAGCCAGGTGATGAAGGAGGAGAAGCGGGGCCTCCTGCCGGGCCTCCGCCACCGCCTGCGCATGTACTGGGAGATCGCCCGCTACTACCTGCGGGCCCAGGCCTGAACACCCCGTCGTGGCTTGCGCCACGACGGGGGCCCCAGAAAAGCCACCTCAGCCTTTGCCCATGGGGCAACCTTCGTGCGCGGGCGCTTAGGGCCGGCGGAGGAGCCCCACCCATACCCCCCCCGCCCGGTAGGCCACCACCCCCAGGCCCGGGACCAGGTAGAGCTCCTGGAGGTCGGTCCCCCCCCGCTCGGTGGTGTAGGCCACCCGCACCCGGAAGGCGTTGAAGGCCCCGGCCCCCACCCGCACCCCCTCCACCCCCTCCACCCGGGCGGAAAGGGCCACCCGCTGCCCCTGGAAGCGGGCGCTACCCCCCCAGGCCAGGCCCAGCTCCAGCCGGGCGGGGTAGAGGAGGAGGGGGGGCTCGAAGGGGAAGTAGCCCTCGGGCAGGCCCACGCCCAGGAGGTAGAGCCCCTCGGGGGCCTTTTTCAGACGGTCCTCGCGGAAGACCCTGCCCTCCCGCAGGTAGCGCAGGCGAAACCCCTCCTCCGTGGGCAGGAGCTCCTGGACCGTGCCATCGGAGTAGAGGTAGCGCCCCCCGGAGGAGGGGAAGACCTGGGCCAAGGCGAGGAGGGCCAGGGGCAGGAGGGCCGCCAGGCGCAGGGGACCGGGGACCATATGCCCCTTTCTACCGGGGCCCCCGCCCCGGCGCAAGCCGGGACGGCCCGCCTCCGGGCCATACCGCCCTTCGGGTTTGGGGAACCGGCGAAGGGCCCGGCGGAAAGGGGGATCACTCCACCTCCCCCAGCTCGTGCCCCCGCCGGGTGGCCGCCTCCACCGCCTCGTAGAAGGCGGCCCGCAGGGCGCGGGCCTCGAGGGCGTGGAGGCCGTGGATGGTGGTGCCCCCCGGGCTCGCCACCTCGTCCTTGACCTGGGCGGGGTGCCGGGCCTTCAGGAGCTCCCCCGTGGCCGCCAGGGCCTCCGCCGCCAGGCGCAGGGCCAGGACCCGGGGCATCCCCATCTTCACCCCCGCGTCCGCCAGGGCCTCCGCCACCAGGGCCAGGTAGGCGGGGGCGGAGGCGGACATGGCGGTGAAGGGATCGAAGAGGTGCTCGGGGATCTCGTACACGTCCCCCACGGTGGCGAAGAGGGCCCGGGCGAAGTCCAGGTCCCCCGCCTCCCGGGCCTCCTTTAAGGCGGTGAGGGCGGTGGAGCTCTCCCCGATGCTGGCCGCCACGTTGGGCATGGCCCGCACCACCCGCCTCGTGTCCAGCCTGCGGGCCAGGAGGGCGGTGGACACCCCGGCCATGATGGAAAGGTAGCCCACCCCAGGAAAGGCGATCTCCGGGGCCAGGTGGGGAAAGTCCCGGGGCTGCACGGCGAGGAGGACCCGCTCCGCCTGGGGGAGCTCCTCAAGGCTCAAGGGGCGGATGCCGAAGGCCTGGGCCAGCTCCTGGGCGCGCTCGGGGGTGCGCCCCACCACCCCCACCTCCCCAGGGCGCAGGAAGCCCCGGTCCAGGGCGCCTTTGAGGATGCTCCTTCCCATCTTGCCCAGGCCCAGGAAGGCGAGCTTCATGCCCTAGAGTCTACCCTCCGGAGGCGAAGGTAGTAGAACCCGTCCAGGCCCCCCTCGGGGGCCACGTACACCCCCAGGGCCTCCTTAAGCACCGGCAGGGGGCAGGGGAAGGGCTCGGGGCGGAACTCCGGGTGCCGCTCCAGAAAGGCCCGGGCCACCCCTTCCCCCTCCTCCTCGGTGAGGGTGCAGACCGCATAGACCAACACCCCTCCCTCCTCCGTGGCCTGGGCCGCGGTTTCCAAAAGCGCGAGCTGCAGCGCCGCCATGCGCCCGGGGTCCTCGGGGACGAGGCGGTAGCGGAGCTCGGGGTGGGCGCGGAAGGTGCCGGCGCCCGTGCAGGGGGCGTCCAGGAGGACTTTTTTGGCCCTCTCGGGGATGGGCTTCCTCAGGTCCTGGGTGCGGTAGTCCACCCGGAGGCCCAGCTTCCTGGCCGTCCTCCGCCCCGCCTCCTGCCGCTTGGGGTTCAGGTCGTAGGAGACCACCTCCGCTCCCCTGGCCGCCAGGTAGAAGGCCTTGAGCCCCGCCCCCCCGCAGAGGTCCAGGACCCTTTCCCCCGGCTCGGGCTCCAGGAGCTGGGCCGCGAGGAGGGAGGCCGGGTTCTGGGGCTGGAAGCCCAGGGCGGAGAAGTCGGCCTTGGGGCCCTCCCAGAGGTAGCTTTCCGGAAGGGGCCCCGGCCTCAGCCCCGCCACGGGGCGGTAGGCGGTGAGGAAGAGGGGGGCGGGCTCGTTGAAGCCCTCGGCGAAGGCCACCTGGCCGAAGAAGGCCCGCCAGGCCTCGCAGAGCCAGTCGGGAAGGGAAAGGCGCACGCACTCCGGGGCCTCCCGGGGAGCCAGGCGGCGGAGGACCGCGTTCACCAGACCCGCCAGGCGGGGGTGATGGCGCTTGGCCTCCTCCACCCAGGGGCTCACCCGGGCGTGGTCCGGCTTGCCGAGGAGCCACTCCAGGGCCCCCAGACGGAGGGCCCAGCGCACCTCCGGGGGAAGCCCCTCCGGGCGCCGCAGGAGGGGCTCCAGGAGGAAGTCCAGAAGCCTCAGGCGGCGCAGGGCCCCGTAGACCAGGTGGGTGGCGTAGGCCTTGTCCCGCTCCGGCCAGGAAAGCCGGTCCAGGGCCCGGTCCAAAAGGTGCTGCGCCCTGCCGCCCCGCTCCACCTCCAGGAGCACCCAGACGGCCAGGGCCCGGGGCGTTTCCGGCCTCAAGACTCCAGGGGGTGGGCCTTGATGCTGAACTTCAGGGCGGTCCGCTCCTCGTTCTCCAGGTCCAGCTTGACGAAGGCGGGCTTGACCACCAGGTCCAGGTTGTCGGGGGCGATGTAGCCCCGGGCGATGGCGATGGCCTTCACCGCCTGGTTCACCGCCTGGGGACCGATGGCCTGGACCTCCACCTCCCCCTTGGTGCGCAGAAGCGCCGCGATGGCACCGGCCACGGAGTTGGGGCGGGACTTGGAAGAGACGCGCAACGTTTCCACTCTGACCTCCCGAAGGCTCTTGGGCCACCCCGCTTGTGGGAAGGCACGGGCGGCTTCAGGCCCATGCTAGAGCAAAAGGGGCCCCCACGCAACTAGGCGGCCTGGACCCGCTCCTCCAGGCCCTTAAGGAGGCTTTCCACGTTCTCCTGCATGAGCCTTTGCACCAGCTTTTGCAAGAGCCCCCCGAAGATGGGGATGGTGAGCTCGTAGGCCAGGGTGAGGACCACCCGGGTGCCCTCCCCTTCCGGCAGGAAGACCCACTCCCCCTCGTAGCGGTCGAAGTCCCCCTCGGGGGAGAAGAAACGGTTCCTCAGACCCCGGTCGTCCCACTCCTCCTCTTCCAGCCAGCGCACCTTCTTGCCCATGGCCACCGCCACCCACTCGCTTCGCGTGCGGCTGCCCTCCTGCGAGAGAACCTTAAGGCTCTCCACCTCCTTCAGGTAGGGTTTGAGGCCCTCCAGGTCCTTGGCCAGGGCGTAGACCTTCTCCGGGGGAGCGGGGATGAAGCGCTCCGCGCGCACCTCGGGCATGGGCTCTTTTTACCCCCTTTCCTCCTCCTTGACAAGCCGATAGGCCTCGAGGGCCACCCCCAAGGAAAAGCCCCGGCCCTGGAGGAAGCGCACCGCCCTGGCCTGGTCCAAGCGGCGGGGGTAGCGACGGAGGACCTTCAGGGCCGCCTCCAAGCTCTCCCCCTCATGGGCGGCGAGAACCTCCTCCACCACCTCCCCCGGTACCCCCTGGGCCAAAAGGAGGTGGCGGAGCTTAAGGGGGCCGTACTTCCTCCGGCTTGCCACGAAGGCCTCGGCAAAGGCCCGGTCGTCCAAGTAGCCGAGTTCCTCCAGCCGGGCAAGGGCCGCCTCCACCTCCCCCCGGGGAAAACGGGCGAGGAGCTTCTCCCTAAGGCGCGCCCGGGACAGGGCCCGTTGGGCCAGAAGCCGCACGGCGTAGGCCAAGGCCTCGGAGTTTCCCACCCCTTTAGGGTACGCTATGGCCCATGCGGGTCCTGGCCATCGCCGACCCCCACCTCTCCCGCCTGCGCCCCAAGCCCATGACCGTCTTCGGGCCCGCCTGGCAGGGCCACCCCGAGGCCTTCTTCCGGGGCTGGCGGCAGGCGGTGGGGAGGGAGGACCTGGTGGTGGTGCCCGGGGACATCTCCTGGGCCATGCGCCTCCCCGAAGCCCTCCCCGACCTCCTGGACCTGGCCGCCCTTCCGGGGAAGAAGGTGCTCCTCAAGGGCAACCACGACTACTGGTGGCCCTCCATCCGCCGCCTTCGCGCCCTGCTCCCCGAAGGCATGTACGCCCTGCAAAACGATGCCCTGGTGGTGGACGGGGTAGGGGTGGCGGGCACCCGGGGCTGGCAGTACCCGCCCCCCACCCCGGAGGACGAGCGGGTCTTCGCCCGGGAGGTGGAGCGGCTGAGGCTCTCCCTGAAGGACCTTCAGGGCAAGCCCCACCGCCACCGGGTCCTGGCCTTCCACTTCCCTCCCTTCGGCCCGGACGGGGAGGCGGGCCCCCTTTTGGAGCTGGCCGCAGAGGCCGAGCCCGCGGCCATCGTCTACGGCCACCTGCACGGGGCCGATCCGGAAAGGCTCCCCAGGGAGTACCGGGGCATCCCCCTGCACCTGGTGGCCGCGGACGCCTTGGGCTTCCGGCCCAAGTTGATCCTGGAGGTGGACTGAGTACCCCGCGGCAACCTTCGCCGCGGTGGGGGCTCCGGAAAGAGGGCCCACGGATTCGCGGCGGCTTCGCCCAGGGGGAAGTTATCCTGGGCCTATGGGGTGGCGTCCCCAGGGGCACGGGGTGGAAGCCCTCTACCTCACCACCCCTTTGAGCCGCAGGGTGGGCTATGGGGTTTACGTCTACCGCTACCGGGGCCTGCTGGTAGACGCGGGTCCATCCAGGGCGCAGGGGTTCTCCCCAGGGGCGGAGGCCCTGGTCCTCACCCACGCCCACGAGGACCACGCGGGGGGGGCCCCCAGGCTGGGGATCCCCGTCTACGGGAGCCGGGCCACGGCGGCCCTCCTCCAGGCCCCGCCCCGCCTCCCCCTTTACCGCCGCCTGGTGTGGGGAGGGCTGGGGCCCACCCCGGTGCGGGCCGCGGAGCGGGTGGGCCCCCTTCACCTCCTCCCCACCCCGGGGCACGCCCCGGACCACGTGGCCCTCTACGACCCGGAGGAGGGCGTGGTCTTCAGCGGGGACCTCTTCCTCTCCGTGCGGGCGAACCTCGCCCCCCCGGGCTTTGACCTCACGGCCCTCCTCCAGAGCCTCGAGGCGGTGCTGGCCCTGAGGCCCAAAGCCCTCTTCTGCGCCCACGCGGGGCCGGTGGCCGAGCCGCACAGGGCCTTGGGGGCCAAGCGGGACTTCCTCCTCCGGGCCCGGGAGGAGGCGGGGAGGCTCCGGCGGCAGGGCTTGAGCCCCAAGGAGGTGCGGGACCGCCTCCTTGGGGGGGAAAGCCCCCTGGCCTACCTCTCCTTCGGGGAGATGAGCCGCCTGCGCTTCGTCCAGGCCCTCCTGGAGGAGGCCTAGGCGTGCCCCCACCCCTGGGCTTCCTCCTGGGCCTTCAGGCCGCCCTCCTCCTCCTGGGGGCCTCGGGGATGCTCCTCCTCCACTACCCCCTGGGGGAGGCCAGGCTCCCGCGGGACCTCCCCCTAGCCCTGGGCCTCCTCCTGGCCCTTTGGGGCCTAGAGGCCCTCTTCCGGAGGCTTTTCCCCGCCTCCTTCCGGGAAGCCGAGCGCCTCCACCGGGAGGCGGGGCGGGCCCTAAGGGCGGCCGGGGCGGGGCCCGGGTTCCTCCTCCTCCTCGCCCTCCTCTCCGGGGTGGCGGAGGAGGTCTTCTTCCGGGGCCTGCTGCAAAGCCTCCTGGTGGCCTGGCTCGGGCCTTGGGGGCTTTTCCTGCAGGCCTTCCTCTTCGCCCTCCTGCACCCAGCACCCCGCCCTGCCCTGGCCTATCCCCTCTACACCGGCCTGGCCGGCCTCCTCTTCGGCCTGGCCTACCTCCTCACGGGAAGCCTCCTGGCGGGTATCCTGGCCCACTTCCTCCACAACGCCCGAGGCTTTTGGGAGCTTTGGCGAGAAGCGGGTTAAGTTTAAGCCAATGGCCGGACTTTGCCAAGGGGCGGGCCCACACTCCCCGCCCCAAACCTGGTACAATAGGGATGAAGCTATCAAAACCGTCCGCCACGCGGTATGGAGGAGGGCATCCATGAACGAGCTGGAGCGCATACGTCGCCGCCAAGACCTCGAGGCCTATCGGGCCCTGAGCTGGGAGGGCCCCTTCGGGGAGTACCTCGCCTTGCTGAAGCGGGACCCCAGGCCCCTCAGGACCAGCTTCCAGCGGGTCCACGACATGATCCTCTCCCACGGGGTGGAGGAGTACACCCTGTTCCGGGAGAAGCTCCTCCACTATCGCTTCTTCGATGACCCCTTCGAGGGGGGCAAGGACGCGGTCTTCGGCCTGGACAAGCCCCTCATGCGCCTGGTGGCCACCCTGAAGGCCGCGGCCCACCGCCTGGGGCCGGAAAGGCGCATCCTCCTCCTCCACGGGCCCGTGGGCTCGGCCAAGAGCACCATCGCCCGCCTGCTGAAGAAGGGCCTGGAGGCCTACAGCCGCACGGAGGAGGGAAAACTTTTCACCTTCTACTGGAAGACCCCCGAAGGCCCCCTGCCCTGCCCCATGCACGAGGAGCCCCTGCACCTGCTGCCCAAGGAGATCCGGGAGGAGTTCCTGGCCGAGCTCAAGGCCCTCCACCCGGGCTACCCCTACCCCCTGGAGGTGGAGGGGGACCTCTGCCCCGTGTGCCGCTTCCAGATGCGGGAGGCCTTGGCCCGGCACGGGGGGGACCTGGCCGCCGTGCTGGAGAAGGAGATCGTGGTGCAGCGCCTGGTCCTCTCGGAAAAGGACCGCCTGGGCATCGGCACCTTCCAGCCCAAGGACGAGAAGAACCAGGACGCCACCGAGCTCACCGGGGACATCAACTACCGCAAGGTGGCCATCTACGGCTCCGACTCCGACCCCCGGGCCTTCAACTTCGACGGGGAGCTCAACATCGCCAACCGGGGCCTGGTGGAGTTCATCGAGATCCTCAAGCTGGACGTGGCCTTCCTCTACGACCTCCTCACCGCCAGCCAGGAGCACAAGATCAAGTCCAAGAAGTTCGCCCAGACGGACATCGACGAGATCATCCTGGGGCACAGCGTTTCCGGAGACACGCCAATCCTGTACCGCTACCAGGGCATCCCCGGCTGGACGACCGTCCAAGGCCTTTGGGAAAGGTTCGGCCACGACCCCACGGGACTCGAAGTGCTCGCGCACGACTTCTCGTCGGATAAGACGCGCTGGACCCCAGTGCGCTCGATCTTCCGGCACCGGTTTACGGGCGAGATGCTCACCACTTCCCAGAAGTGGGGCGTGGTGGAAACGACCCCCAACCACTCCCTCTACGACCGCAGCGGGCGGACTTTTTACCCGGAGGAGCGGCGCGAGATAGCAGCTGTGCGCCGAATCGACGCGGACCTCGTCTTGCAGGATGAAAAGGCCCTTGTGGACGTCGCGGAAGGTGTTGACGGCTTCATCCGGGAAGACATTCGCGCCCTGGCAGGCAGCGGACCCCTGACGCGCCCTGCCCGTCCCGGGTGGGCAAGGCTCGCCCTTCCACGGCACGCAACAGAGATCCGCGCGGTTTACCACCCGGTTCAGGACGAGAGCGCCCTCAAAGACCTCCTCACCGTCCTCATCTGGTACGCCACCGAGGGCCACGTGAACGGCAAAAACGGCGGCGTCGTGATCAGCCATGCGGACCGGAACGAGCTGGAACGGGTCCGCAGGGCTTACGCTCGCATCACAAGCGCACAAGGCTACATCGATGCCGGCGCCAAGACCGATTTGGCATGGCGGCTCTACCTTGGCTCGCAGGCCATCGCCGTACTGGCGCGCCATCACTGCGGCGAACGCGCCGCCTCGAAGAGGCTCCCGGACTTCCTCTTCCGGCTGCCGAGGCCGCTTCTCGAACACGCCTTTGACGAACTGCTGCGCACCGACGGCTCCCGTAAGCTCTCCGCAGAGCTCGACCGGACCGCATCCGCCGATTACCGTTCCCGCTTCTTTGAGTTCAAGACCATCTCGCCCATGCTGGCCGCCCAGGTCGGCACCCTGGCGACGCTGCTGGGTTACGACTACAGCGTCTACCGACAGGAGCGGCCCGGTCGGCTTCCGGCCTACCGGATCCGGTTTGTTTCGGGGGATGGCAAGCGCGGGGGACGCCACCGCCGCTTCCAGGCCCGAGTGCACACCAGGCAGGCCTTTGCGGAGTGGGTCTACGACATCGAATGCGAGGGCCTACACAACTTTGTCTGTGGCATCGGAAACGTTGTGTGCCACAACACCAACGAACCTGAATACCGCAAGCTCCAGGCCAACGAGTACATGGAGGCCCTCCGGGACCGCACCATCAAGATCGACGTCCCCTACATCCTGAGGGTCTCCGACGAGGTGAGGATCTACCAGCGGGACTTCGCCAAGGTGCGGGCCAAGCACATCGCCCCCCACACCCTGGAGATGGCCGCCACCTGGGCGGTGCTCACCCGGCTCGAGCCCCCCAAGCGGGCGGGGCTCACCTTGATGCAAAAGCTCAAGCTCTACGACGGGAAGCTCCTCCCGGGCTGGACGGAGGAGGCGGTGCGGGAGCTCATGGCCGAGGCCAGGCGGGAGGGCCTGGAGGGGATCAGCCCCCGCTACATCCAGGACAAGATCAGCAACGTCCTCGTCACCTCCGAGGAGCCCTGCGTCAACCCCTTCATGGTGATGAACGAGCTGGAGGAGGGCCTCAAACACCACTCCCTCATCTCCGACGAGAAGACCAAGGAGCGCTACCGGGCCCTCCTCCAGGAGGTGAAGGCCGAGTACGCGGAGATCGTAAAAAACGAGGTGCAGCGGGCCATCGCCGCCGACGAGGAGGCCTTAAACCGCCTCTTCCACAACTACATCGACCACGTGAAGGCCTACGTCCTGGGGGAGAAGGTGAAAAACCCCTACACCGGGAGCCCCGAGCCCCCCAACGAGCGCCTCATGCGCTCCGTGGAGGAGCGCATCGAGATCCCCGAGTCCCGCAAGGACGACTTCCGCCGGGAGATCATGAACTACATCGGGGCCCTGGCCCTGGAGGGGAGGCAGTTCACCTACAAGGACAACGAAAGGCTGCGCCGGGCCCTGGAGCTCAAGCTCTTCGAGGACCAGAAGGACACCATCCGGCTTTCCGCCCTGGTCTCGGGGGTGGTGGACCCGGAAACCCAGGCCAAGATCGACGTGGTCAAGGCCCGCCTCATCCGCGACCACGGCTACTGCGAGCACTGCGCCGCCGGGGTCTTGGAGTTCGCCGCCTCCCTCTTCGCCCGGAGCGAGCGATGAGGCCCATCGAGCGCGACCTCCTGCGCTTCAAGGAGATCGTCCGAGGCGAGGTGAGGAAGCGGGTGCGGGAGTTCCTGACCCGGGAGGAGCTCTTTGGGCAGATGGAAGGCCGCCTGGTCTCCATCCCCCTCCCCCAGCTGGAGCTCCCCAAGATCGTCTACGGGGAGCCCTGGGGGGAGGGCCTGGGCCTGGGGGGAGCGGGGTCCGAGGGCCTGGGACCGGGGGGCCACGTGCCCGTGGCCGAGCTGGAGCTGGAGGAGTTCTTGGACCTCGTGGGGGAGGCCCTGCGGCTTCCCCGGCTAAGGCCCAAGGGGGAGGGGGAGGTGACGGAGGAGGCCTTCCGCCACACCACCATCGCCCGGAAAGGCCCCAGGGGCCTGCGCCACGTGCGCCGCACCCTGAAGGAAAGCCTGAAGCGCTCCCTGCTCACGGGGGAGTACCGGCCCGAAGACCCCCTCCTGGTCCCCGAGCGGGAGGACCTCCGCTACAAGGCCCCGAGGAGCAGGCCCCGCCCCCACGCCCAGGCGGTGGTCCTCTTTGCCCTGGACGTTTCCGGCAGCATGCGGGAGGAGGAGCTCAGGTTGGTCAAGACCCTCTCCTTCTGGATCACCCTCTGGATCCGGCGCCACTTCCCCCGGCTGGAACGGCGCTACCTCCTCCACGACGCCGAGGCCTGGGAGGTGAGCGAGGAGGAGTTCTTCCGGGCCCGGGAGGGCGGGGGGACAAGGCTTTCCAGCGCCCTCCTCCTGGCGGAGGAGATCCTTAAGGGCTACCCCGAGGCCTTCTACAACCGCTACCTCTACCACTTCTCCGACGGGGAGAACTGGCAGGGGGACACCCCCTTGGCCCTGGAGGCCCTGAGGCGCCTCCTCCCGGGCCTGGCCCTTTACGGCTACGCCCAGGTGCAGGGACCCTACGGCCAGGGGAGGTTCCTGGAGGAGGTACAGGAGGAATTGGGAAGGCAGGAGGGTCTGGCCACCGCCGAGGTGCGGGGCAAGGAGGACCTGCCGCTGGCCCTGAGGCGGCTTCTGGGAGGCTAGGCCGTGCGGGAGGAACTGCGGTCCTGGGCGGAAAAACTTAGGGAGCGGGCGCTGGCGGCAGGGCTTTCCTTCCCCCCCGTGCTCTTCGAGGAGGTAGGCCCGGAGGAGATGGCCATGCTGGCCGCCTACGGGGGCTTTCCCCATCGCTATCCCCACTGGCGGTGGGGCAGCGAGTACCTGCGCTACCGGGAAACCTACCGCTACGGCCTAGGGCGCATCTACGAGCTGGTGGTGAACACCCACCCCGTGCACGCCTACCTCCTGCGGGGCAACACCCTCCTGGCCCAGAAGCTGGTCATGGCCCACGTCTACGCCCACGCGGACTTCTTCCAGAACAACCTGGCCTTCCGGCCCATCCCCAAGGACATGCTGGACGAGATGGGCCACCACGCCGCCTACGTGAAAAAGGCCATGGAGCGGCACGGGGCCAGGAGCGTGGAGGAGTTCTTGGACATGGCCCTCTCCCTGGAGAACCTCATCGACCCCCACGCCCCCTACATCCAAAGACCCCAGGAGGCAGAAGAGGAGGAAAGGCCCCGGGAACGCCTCCGGGTGCGCCCTTACCTGGACCCTTACGTGAACCCGCCCCCCGAGCCCCCCAAGGAGGCGGAGGAGGGAGCGAGGCCCAGGCCCCTCCCCCCTAAGCCCACCCGGGACGTCCTGGGCTTTTTGGCCCAGCACGCCCCCCTGGCCCCCTGGCAGAAGGGGATCTTGGAGATCGTCCGGGAGGAAAGCCTCTACTACGTGCCCCAGGCGGCCACCAAGATCCTCAACGAGGGCTGGGCCACCTACTGGCACACCCGGCTCCTCCTCCCCCTCCTCTCCCCGGAGGAGGCGGTGGAGTTCGCCGAGCTGCAGGCGGGGCTCCTCGCCTCCCCGGGCCTCAACCCCTACCGGCTGGGCTACCTCCTCCTCAAGGAGGTGGAAGAGCGCTGGGACAAGGGGCGGTTCGGCCCTGAGTACGAGGCCCTGCCCCTGGGGGAAAAGCTGCGCTACGAGAGGCCCGTGGGCGAGGGCCTGAAGAAGCTCTTCCAGGTGCGCATCGTTCACACCGACCTCTCCTTCCTGGAGGAGTTCTTAACCCCAGAGTTCGCCCTGAGGCGGAATCTGGTGGCCCCCGAGGAGCTTCCCCGCTTCGCCGAGGCCAAGCGGACCCTCCTCTTCCGCCTGACCAACGCGGGCTACCCCATCGTGGAGCTTCGGGACGCCAACTACGCCAACCGGGGGGAGCTCTTCCTGGAGCACGCCTACGAGGGGATGGAGCTGGACCTGAAGAAGGCCAAGGCGGTGCTGGAGAACCTGCACCGCCTCTGGGGGCGTCCCGTCCACCTGAAGACGGTGGTGGGGGGCAAGGAGGCCCTGCTCTCCGCCGGGGCCTAGCGCAGGACCCGCAGGTACCCGAGGAGCACCGCCTCCGAGATCTCCCCCAGGTGCCGGGCCACGAGCCGCCCCTCCCGGTCGAAGAAGAGGGTGGTGGGCAGCCCCTGGAGGCCCAGGGCCTGGGAGAGGCGGGTCTCGGGGTCCAGGAGGACCCAGGGGGCCTCGAGGCCCGCCTCCTCCAGGTAGCGGCGCACCACCAGGGGGCCCTCCCCCTGGCTCACGAAGAGGAAGTGGACCTCGGGGTGCTCCCGGTCCAGGCGCATCATCATGGGCAGCTCCCGGCGGCAGGGAGGGCACCAGGTGGCCCAGGCGTTGAGAACCACGGGCTTTCCCTGGAAGTCCCGCAGGTTCACCGCCTGCCCCTCGAGGGTGGTGAGGGGTAGGGCGGGGAGGCGCACCTCCTCCCCTCCCCCGGTGCGGGTGAGGAGGAGACCGGCCACGAGGCCCGCCGCCAGGGCGGAGAAGAAGGCGTAGCGCCAGAGGTGCTTGGGCAGGGTCATGAGCGTGTACCCTCCTCCTGCCAGGATACCCCATAGGGGGTGGAACCCCCCCTGCCACACGTAGAGGGCCGAGAGGGGGTCTCGGGCGTAAATGGGCCAGTGTTCCAGCACAAACCCCAGCCTGCCCCCCACGAGGCCCACCAGGATGGCGTTGTAGGCCCAGAGGGCGAGCCTGCGGTCCACCCTGCGGGCCAGGACCTCGGCGGCCAGGACCAAGGCCAGGAGGGCCAGGAAAGCCTGGGCCCGGGCCCAGGGGACGACCAGGGGGCCAAGCTGGAGGCCGTCCATCAGCGCACCAAGGGGTACCCCACCCCCTCGATGGCCAGCACCCCGCCCTGCACGTGGTACAGGTTGGTGTAGCCCCTGCGGGCCAGGTACTCCACCGCCTGGCGGCTGCGGTTGCCGCTGCGGCAGTAGACGTAGACGGGGCGGTCCTTGGGGAGGCGGTCGGCCCAGGTGGCGATGCCCTCCAAGGGGTAGTTCACCGCCCCGGGCACGTGGCCCGCGAAGAACTCCTGGGGGGTGCGCACGTCCACGATGAGGGCCTCCGAGCCCACCGCCCGGTAGAGCTCCTCCGGGCCCACGTCCCGGTAGCCGCCCTTGGGCCCGCAGGCGGCGAGGAGCCCTAAGGTCAGGAGGGCCAGTAGGGCCAGGCGGGCCACGGCTAGGCCTTGACCCCCACCGCCTTGCGGATGGCCTGGAGGAACTGGGAGAGGGGCTGGGCCCCCAGGATCCGCTCCTTGCCCCCGTTCACGACGGTGTCTGGCACCCCGTGGATGCCGTAGCGGCTGGAGAGCTCGGGGAACTCGTTGGCCTCCACCATCTCCCCAAAGACCTTGGGGGAGGCGTAGGCCAGGCGGTGGGCGGTGCGCACCGCCTGGGGGCAGTAGGGGCAGGTGGGGGTGACGAAAACCTGGAGGACCACCTCCTCGGGAAGGCTGTTGAGTTCCTGCACCACCCCCTCGGGGAGGCCGTGGCCCTCCTTGCCCAGCATCTCCAGGTCCTCCAGGAGGCTTGCGAACTCGTACCCCGCGGGGATCCCCCGGTAGCGGAGGTTGATGGCCTCCGAGCCCTTCTCCCGCAGGATCAGGGTGGGGGCCGCCTCCACCCGGTACTCCCTGGCCCTCTCCCGCCCCTCGGGGGTGGCCAGGTCGTGGACCACCAGGTGAAGCCTGTCGGAAAGGGCGGAAACCTCCTCCAAAAGCTGCTTGGTCTCCTTGCAGTACAGGCAGGGCTCCTTGCCCGGGGCGATGAGGGTGGAGGTGTCGGTGAAGAGGACCAGCTCCACGTCCCGCTCCAGGCGGGCAAGCCGCTCGCGCACGATCTCCTGCTCCTTCGGTCCCAGTAGCGCCATTCCTTCCTCCTGGATACCCCCGTAGGGGTACATCCTTCAACGACTATAGCAGATCCTCCCCCTTGCGCATAGAGCAAGGCTTCACTATCTCCCGGGCGGTTGACAAATGTACCCCCGTAGGGTATCCTGGCAGCGTGAGGGACATCCGTCCCATCCTGGAGGTGAAGCCATGATCTTCCGGCAGATCTACGAGGACGGGCTGGCCCAGATGAGCTACCTCCTGGGCTGCGCCGCCACCGGGGAGGCCCTGGTGGTGGACCCCAAGCGGGAAGTGGACACCTACCTGGAGCTGGCCGAATCCCTGGGCCTCCGGATCGCCGCCGTGGCCGAGACCCACATCCACGCGGACTACCTCTCGGGGGCGAGGGAGCTGGCCCGGGCCACGGGGGCCACCCTCTACCTCTCCGACGAGGGGGACGAGCACTGGAAGTACCGGGGCCTGGAGGGCTTCCCCCACGTCCTCCTCGAGGACGGGGACGAGTTTAGGGTGGGGAACATCCGGGTCAAGGCGGTGCACACCCCCGGCCACACCCCCGAGCACCTCTCCTTCCTGGTGGCCGACGGGGCGGTGGCCGACGAGCCCCTCCTCTTCCTCACCGGGGACTTCGTCTTCGTGGGGGACGTGGGCCGCCCGGACCTCCTGGAGGAGGCCGCGGGGATCAGGGGCACGGCGGTGCCCGGGGCCCGGCGCATGTTCCAAAGCCTCAAGGAGAAGTTCCTCACCCTTCCCGACCACGTCCAGGTCTGGCCCGGCCACGGGGCGGGAAGCGCCTGCGGCAAGGCCCTGGGAGCCCTCCCCGCCACCACCGTGGGCTACGAGCGCCGCCACGCCTGGTGGGCGGAGTACCTGGAGCGGGACGACGAGGAAGGGTTTGTGCGGGCCCTCCTCCAGGGCCAGCCCGAGGCCCCCACCTACTTCAAGGAGATGAAGCGGCTGAACCGGGACGGCATGCCCCTCCTGGGGGGTATCCCCCACCCGGGCCGCCTCACCAAGGCCCAGTTCGACCGGTACCTGCGGGAGGGGGCCATCCTGGTGGACACCCGGGACAAGTTCGCCTTCGCCGGGGGCCACCTGCCGGGGAGCATCAACATCCCCGCGGGCAAGAACTTCGCCACCTGGGCGGGGTGGCTCCTCCCCTACGACCGGCCCCTCGTCCTCCTGGCCCACCCCGCGGAGGTGGAGGGCCTCTCCCGGGCCCTGATCCGCATCGGCCTGGACGAGGTGGTGGGGTACATCCCGGGCCTCCAGGGGTACGCGGAGGGGGAGCTGGAGACCGTCCCCCAGATCACCGCCCGGGAGGCCAAGGCCCTCTGGGAACGGGGGGAGGCCGTGGTCCTGGACGTGCGGGGCCGGGACGAATACCTGGCGGGGCACATCCCCGGGGCCCTGAACATCCACGCCGGGCGGGTGCTGGCCCACCTGAACAGGCTTCCCAAGGACAAGCCCCTGATCGTCCACTGCGTGGGCGGGGACCGGTCCAGCACCGCCATCAGCGCCCTCCTGGCCCACGGCTTCCGGAACGCCCTGAACCTCACGGGGGGGATCCGGGCCTGGGGGCAGGAGGGCTTCCCCGTGGCCAAGGGGGAGGAGCTGGTCAGCGCCTAGGCCCGAGGGGCGGGGCCCCCGGTCCCGCCCCCAGCAGGAGGCACCCGTGTACGAGACCCAGGTGAAGGACCTCACGCCCGAAGAGGCCAAGAGGCTTTACGACCAGGGGGCGGCCTTCGTGGACGTGCGGGAGGTGGAGGAGTACGCCCAGGCCCGGATCCCGCAGGCCCAGCTCATCCCCCTCTCCGAGTTCGCCGCCCGCTACGGGGAGATCCCCAAAGACCGGCCCGTGGTCCTCTACTGCCGCACAGGGAACCGCTCCTGGCAGGCGGCGGCCTGGCTTGCCGCCCAGGGCTACGGGAACGTCTACAACCTGGACGGGGGGATCGTCCGCTGGTACCGCTCGGGCCTCCCCGTGGACACCGCCCCGGTGGAGGCAGGCTACGGGGCCGCCCCCTTCCAGGAGGTGGGGCCCCTCGAGGCGAGGCGGCTCCTGGAGGAAGCCTTCGTGGTGGACGTGCGGGAGCCCTGGGAGTACGGGGAGGGGCACGTGCCCGGGGCGGTGAACATTCCCCTTTCCACCCTGCCCGCCCGCCTCGCGGAGCTCCCCAAGGACCGGCCCATCCTCCTGGTGTGCAACTCGGGGAACCGCTCCGGGGTGGCCGCGGACTTCCTGGTGAGCCAGGGCTTCCCCGGGGAGCGGGTCTACAACCTGGAGGGGGGCACCTACGCCTGGCTGGGGGCGGGGCTTCCCGTGGAGCGGTGACGCCCCAAGCCGCGGGCGGGAAGGGAGCGGCGGCGTGACCCTGGCCCTCCTGGGCGCCCTCCTCGTCGGCCTCTCCCTGGGCCTTTTGGGCTCGGGGGGGTCCATCCTCACCGTGCCCGTCCTGGTCTACCTCCTGGGGGAACCCCCCAAGCAGGCCATCGCGGAAAGCCTCCTCATCGTGGGGAGCATCGCCCTCCTGGGAGGGGTGCCCTACGCCCTCCGGGGGCTGGTGGACGGGCGGAGCGTCCTCCTCTTCGGCCTGCCGGGGATGGCGGGGACCTACCTCGGCGCCTGGCTCTCCCGCTTCGTGACGGGGGAGGTGCAGCTCCTGGCCTTTGCCCTGGTGATGCTCCTGGCGGCCTACCTCATGGCCCGGCCCGCCCCCCTCCGCCCCGGGGGCCCGGGGGGGCGCAAGGCGTGGAAGATCGTCCTGGACGGGATCTCCGTGGGGGCCCTCACGGGGTTCGTGGGGGTGGGCGGGGGGTTTCTGATCGTCCCCGCCCTGGTCCTCCTGGGGGGGCTCCCCATCCACCTGGCCATCGGCACCAGCCTCTTCGTCATCGCCCTCAAGTCCTTCGCCGGGTTCTACAAGTACCTGCAGCTCCTGCCCGCGGAGGGCCTGGCGGTGGACTACACCGTGGCGGGCCTCTTCGTCCTGGTGGGGACCCTGGGGAGCCTCCTGGGGGGGAGGCTGGCGGTGCGCCTGCCCCAGGGGAGCCTGAAGCGGGGCTTCGCCCTCTTCCTGGTGGTCATGGGGGTCTTCGTGGCGGTGCAGAGCCTGGCGGGCTAGACTCTAGGGGTGCCCTTCCGCACCCTCCTCGCCCTCCAGGCCGAGGTCCGGCCCGAGCACTACCGCTCGGGGAAGGCCTTCCGGGAGCGGGTCTTCGCCCTCCTCGAGCCCCTCGCGGGCACCCCTCCGCCCCGCCTCGCCGCCCTTCCCGAGCTCTTCGGCCTCCCCCTCCTCCTCCACCTGGAGGGGGAGTTCCACCCCCGGGAGCTCCTGCGGGACCCCCTCTCCCCCTGGCGGCGGGCCCGGCAGGCCTACGGGGTGTTCCGGGAGGCCATGGCCGAGGCCGCCAGGGCCTTCGGCACCTACCTCCTGGCGGGCACCCTCCTCTCCCCCCCCTACGAGGAGGAGCTGGCCCGGGGGCGCTTCGCCCGCACCCCCCTTTTCCAGAACCTGGCCCTCTTCTTCAACCCGGAAGGCCGCCTCCTGGCCCAGGTGCCCAAGATGGAGCTGACCCCGCCGGAGCGCTGGCTCCGGCGGGGAAGCTTCGGCCCCCACCTGGTGGAGACCCGGGCGGGGAAGGTGGGGATCCTGATCTGCCTGGATGGGTTCTTTGAACGGCACCTGGACCGGGTGGACGCCTGGGGAGCCCAAATCCTCCTCCAGCCCTCCGCCAACCCCGCCCCCTGGGACCGGCCCTGGCCCTGGGACCCGAGCCGGAAGGAGGGGGAGGTCTGGCTGGCCTCGGCCCGGGAAAGGCTTTTGGGCCGGGAAAACCTCCGGCTCCTCCTCAACCCCATGCTGAACGGGCGGATCCTGGGCCTGGCCTTCGAGGGGCGAAGCGGGATCTACGGCCCCGGGGAGGCCCTCCTCCTGGCCCGGGCCCCCCTGGGGGACGAGGCCCTGCTCTACGCCCCGCCCTGGGCCTAGAGGCGCTCGGGAAAGAGCCTTATGGGGTAGGGCCGGATAAGGGCCCGGACCAGCTTGGCCCAGGCCAGGGCCTCCACCTGGGCCTTCAGGGCCTCCTCCACCCCCTCCAGGGGGTAACGGCCCGGGGGCACCACCCGCTCCAGGAGGATGAGGTGGAAGCCGAACCGGCTCTCCACCGGCCCGGACACCTCCCCCGGCTTCAGGGCCAGGAGGGCCCGCTCGAAGGGGGGGATGTAGGTCCCCTCGGGGGCGCAGCCCAGGTCGCCCCCCGCCTCCTTGGACCCGGGGTCTTGGGATAGCTCCCGGGCCATCTGGGCGAAGGCCTCGCCCCCCTCCAGGCGGGCCCGGGCCTCCTGGGCCGCCTCCAAGGTGGGGAGGAGGATGTGCCGGGCGCAGTAGAGGGCCGGGTGGCGGAACTCGGGGGAGAGGAGCCATAGGGCCCTCAGGGCCGCGGGGGAGGCCTGGAGCCGGGAGCGGTAGTGCCCCTCCAGGGCCTCCAGGGCCAGGGCCTCCGCGAGGAGGGCGCGGTAGGCCTCGAGGCCCGGCACCCCGGCCTCCCGGAGGGCCTGGAGGAGGGCCTCCTCCGTGGGAAAGGCCTCCTGGAGCCGGGCAACCCCGGCCGCCACCCTCTCGGGGGCGGGCCAGAACCCCCTGGCCCGGGCGAGGAGGAGGAGGGCCCGTTCCTCCGCCAGGGCCTCCAGGTAGGCGGGGCGGTACCCCTGGAGGAGCTCCCGGGTCTCCTCGGTGTCGGGAAGGCCGAGCTGGCGGAGGGCGCTCTTGGCGAAGAGGCCGAAGCGGAGCTCAAACTGGCTCTTGGTGAGGGTTTCGGGCCCCACCTGGGCCACCACGGGGTCCTCCTGGGCGAGGGCGAGACCCAGGGCCAGGGCCAGAAAAAGGGCACGCATGCCCCATGCTAGCATGGGGGGCGTGAGGGACCTCATCCTCAAGGCGGCCCGGGGGGAGCCCACCCCCAGGCCCCCCGTCTGGTTCATGCGCCAGGCGGGCCGCTACCAGAAGGAGTACCAGGAGATCCGCCGCCGCTACACCCTCCCCGAGATCGTGCAGAACCCCGAGGTCTGCGCCGAGGTCACCCTCCTCCCCGTGCGGCAGCTGGGCGTGGACGCGGCCATCCTCTTCGCCGACATCACCACCCCCCTTTACGGCATGGGGGTGGACCTTTCCCTGGTGGAAGGGAGGGGTCCGGTGATCCACCGCCCCATCCGGGACGAGAAGGGGGTGGAAGCCCTAAGGCCCCTCGTGCCCGAGGAGGCGGTGCCCTTCGTCCTGGAGGCCATCCGCCTCCTGAAGCGGGAGCTTCCCGTCCCCCTCATCGGCTTCGCCGGGGCCCCCTTCACCCTGGCGAGCTACCTCATCGAGGGGGGGCCCAGCCGCCACTTCAAGGAGGTGAAGGCCTTCATGTACCGGGAGGAGGCCCTTTGGCACCGGCTCATGGGGCAGCTGGCCGAGGCCATGGCCCGCTACCTGCGGGCCCAGGTGGAGGCGGGGGCCGACCTCCTCCAGGTTTTCGACTCCTGGGTGGGGGCCCTATCCCCTGCCGACTACCGCCGCTACGTGAAGCCCCACATGGCCAGGCTCTTCCAGGAACTCAGGCCCCTGGGGGTGCCCGTGGTCCACTTCGGGGTGGGGACCATGGGGCTCCTCGAGGACATGAAGGAGGCGGGGGGCGACGTGATGGGCCTGGACCCCCACACCCCCCTCCCCTGGGCCCGGGACCTCCTGGGGAGGACCCCGGTGCAGGGCAACCTGGACCCCGCGGTCCTCTTCGCCCCCCAGGAGGTGATCCGGCGGGAGGTGGCCCGGATCCTGGAGGAGAACGCCGGCCGCCCTGGGCACATCTTCAACCTGGGCCACGGGATCCTGCCCGGCACCCCGGTGGCAAGCGTGCGCTACGTGGTAGAACTCGTGAAGGAGGTTGCGGCATGAACGTCCTCTTGATGGCCTACGGAACCCCCTACGCCCCCGAGGAGATCGAGCCCTACTACACGGACATCCGCCGGGGCAAGCGCCCCCCGGAGGACCTTTTGCACGAGCTTTCCGAGCGCTACGCCGCCATCGGCAAAAGCCCCCTCAACGAGATCACCCTGGCCCAGGCCATAAGGCTCCAGGCCCTCCTGAACCTGGAGGCCCCCCCCTACCCCAGGCGCCTCCTGGGCCCCTTCCCCCCCCGCGCCCCCCAGGGTCCGGCCCGGGTCTACGTGGGCACCAAGCACTGGCACCCCACCGTCGGGGAGGCGGTGGCCGCCATGCACGAGGACGGGGTCAGGCGGGCGGTGGCCATCGTGGCCGCCCCCCACTACTCCTTGCGGAGCGTGGCCGAGTACCGGGAGAAGGTGGAGGCCGCCCTCAAGGCCCTCCCCGAGCCCATCGACTTCGCCTGGGTGGAGAGCTACGAGGCCCACCCCGGGCTCATCGCCGCCCTGGCCCGCCGCCTGGAGGAGGCCATCTGGCGGCTCAAGGACCCCGCAAAGGCGGCCTACGTCTTCACCGCCCACTCCATCCCCGTCTCCGCCGTGGAGCGGGGGGACCCCTACCCGCACCAGGTGGAAAGGACGGCGGAGCTCATCGCCAGGAGGCTCTCCCTCCCCCGCTACTCCGTGGCCTACCAGTCGGCGGGGCGCACCCCTGAGCCCTGGCTGGGCCCCGACATCAACGAGCACCTCAGGGCCCTGAGGGAGGGGGGCTTTGAGGAGGTGGTGGTCCAGGCGGTGGGCTTCCCCGCGGACCACCTGGAGGTCTACTACGACCTGGACCTGGAGGCCCAGGCCACCGCAAGGGAGGTGGGGCTGCGGCTCCTCCGGGCTAGAAGCCTCAACGCCGATCCCGACTACATCCAGGTGCTCAAGGAGCTGGTGGAGGCCGCGTGGCTCAGGTAGCCGTGGTGGGCGGGGGCTGGGCGGGGCTGGCCGCCGCCCTGGCCCTCAAGGAAGCCGGGGTGGACTTCCTCCTCCTGGAGGCCGCCCCCAGGCTGGGAGGGAAGGTCTTCACCCACCGCGGGGAGGGCCTCTTGGTGGAGGGAGGGCCGGACGCCAGCGTCCGCTACAAGAAGGAGGTGCTGGAGCTAGGGGAGCGCCTCGGCCTAACCCCCATCGGCACCCTTCCCGCCAGGCCCGCGGCCTACATCCTGCGCCGGGGCAAGGCCCATCCCCTGCCCGAAGGCCTTCTGCAGATCGTCCCCGGGGACCTCAGGGGCCTCGCCCGCACCTCCCTCCTCTCCCTCCCCGGCAAGCTCCGGGCCCTTTACGACCTCCTCCTGCCCCGGGGCGGCAAGGAGGACGAGAGCCTTTGGGCGTTTGTGACGAGGCGGCTCGGGCGTGAGGTCTACGAGGCCCTGGTGGCCCCCCTGGCCGGGGGGATCTACGGGGGAGAGCCCGAGGAGCTTTCCATGCGGGCGGCCTTCCCCCAGCTCCTGGAGCTGGAGCGCAGGCACCGTAGCCTCCTCCTGGGGGCCTTGCGGGCCCGGAAGGCCCGGGGAAGCCGGGAAGGGGGGAGCCTCTTCTTCTCCTTCCAAGAGGGCTTGGCGGCCCTCACCCGCAGGCTGGCCGAGGCCCTCGGGGAAAGGATCCTCCTCGCCACCCCGGCCCTGGGCCTGGAGGCCGGGAAGGGGGGCTACCGCCTGCACACCCCCAGGGGCGTCCTGGAGGCGGAGGCGGTGGTCCTGGCCACCCCCGCCCCCCAGGCGGCGGCCCTCCTCCGGCCCTTCCTCCCGGAGGCCACCGCCCTCCTCAAGGGCATCCCCCACACCCCCGCGGCCACGGTGAGCCTGGCCTTCCCCGAGGACCTCCCCGTGGGGGGGCATGGCTTGCTGATCGCCAAGGGGGAGGGCTACCGGGTCCGGGGCTTCACCTGGACCCACCGGAAGTGGCCGGGAAGGGCCCCGGAGGGATGGTCCTTGGTGCGGGGCTACTTCTCCGGGGAGGCGGCCCGGCTTTCCGAGGCCGAGCTGGCCCGGGTGGCCCTGGAGGACCTCCGCCGCTTCCTGGGCAGGGAGGTGCGGCCCGCGCGCACCTTTGCCTTCCGCTTCCCCGAGGGGATGCCCGCCTACCGGGTGGGCCACCTGGAGCGCATGGACCGCCTGGAGATGACCCTCCTCAAGGCCCCAGGCCTCTTCCTGGCGGGAAACTACCTCCAGGGGGTGGGCCTCCCCGAGGTGGTGCGCTCGGGGCGGAGGGCGGCGGAGCGGGCCCTCGGGTACCTGGCCCTTACCCCCACCCCCTAGGCAGGGGAAGGGTTCCCGGGTAGGATGGGCCAAACCATGGTCCTGCCCTACCCCGTGGTCGCCTTGGGCGCGCTCCTTCTGGGGCTGCTGGCGGGGCTTCTGGGTTACGAGCCCTACGTCCTCCCCTGGTTCATGATCCTCACCGCCGCCACCGCCAGCGTCCACGGGCTCGGCTGGGGGCTTCTGGCCGCAGGAACCTCCACCCTGGTCCTCCTGTCCCTCCCCGGCTTCAGCCCCATGGCCGCCGCCCTCCTCCTCCTCTCCGCCTGGCTGGCGGACGGGATCGGCCGCAGCCTCCGCCGGGCCCACCGCCGGGCCAAGGCCCTGGCCCAGGGGCAGCGGCTCCTGGCGGGGGCCCTGGAGGCCCTACCGGAGGCCCGAAGCCGGGAGTCCTTGCTGAGAGAACTCCCCGAGCGCCTGGCCGCCTTGGGGGAGGGGGGGCACGTGGGGGTGTGGGTGCCCGAAGGGGAGGGCTTCCGCCTCCTGGCCGCCAGCACCCCCTTGAGCCTGGCCTGGGTCCCGGGCACCGGGGTGCTGGGCCGGGCCTCCCGCGAGGGGAGGCCGGTCCACGTGCCCGACGTGCGCCAGGAGCCCGGGTACATCCCCGCCCCCGGCCTCCCCACCCTGGCGGAACTGGCCCTGCCCCTGAAGGAGCGGGGGGAGGTGGTGGCCGTTCTGAACCTGGAACGGGGCCGCCCCTTCCTGGCGGAGGAGGTGGAAGGCCTGGCCCGGCTGGCCCAGGCGGTGGGCCTGGAGCTGGAGCGCCTGGCCGACCTCAGGGAGCGGCACCTCCTGGCGGAGCTTTCCCAAAGGCTACAAAGCGCCCGCACCCTGGAGGAGGCCGCGGAAAAGGCCCTGGCCCTCCTCCTGGAGGCCCTGGACCTGGAGGCCGGGGTCATCTGGGAGGCCCAGGGGGCCTGGATGCGCCCCTTGGGCCACCGGGGCGTGGGGGAGGAGAGCCTCCTTCAGGTGCTTCGGGAGGGCCTCCCCTTCGGCCAGGGCCTGGCCTGGCGGGTCTACGAGACGGGAACCCCGGTCTTCACCGCCCGCTACCCGGAGGAGGCCGCCCCTGTACCTGCCCTAAAAGCCCTGGACTGGCGTACCCTGGTGGCCCACCCCATCCCCGCCCCCTTGGCCCCCAGGAGCCGCCGGGTGCTGGTCCTGGGCCGGAGGGAGGAAAGGCCCTGGCGCAGGGGGGAGAGGGAGCTCCTCCTCCTCGCCGCCCGCACCCTGGGCCTGGGGTTCGAGCGCCTAGAGGAAAAGCGGCGCCACGAAGCGGTGAACCGGCTCTTCCTGGAACTTTTGGAGAAGCCTCCCGAGGAGCTCTACGGCCCCCTTTTGCAAAGGGCGGTGTCCCTGGTGCCGGGCAGCGAGGCGGGAAGCCTCGTGGCGCTGGAGGAGGGGGAGTACCGCTTCCGGGCAGCGGTGGGATACGACCTGGAGGGGCTCAAGGCCGTGGCCTTCCGCCGGGAAGACCAGCTCCTCTGGTACGGCCTGGGGGAGGCCCAGGCCCGCCGGGGAGAGCCCCGGATCATGAGCCTCCTGGAAAGGCCCATCGCGGAGATCAGCCACCGAAGCGCCCCCCCGGAGATCATCGACACCGCCGGCCGGGTTCGGGAGATCCAGGCCAACCTCTGCCTGCCCATCCCCTACAAGGGGGAGGTCCTGGCCTACCTCAACCTGGACAACCTCCACGACCCCAGGGCCTTTGGGGAGGACTCCCTGGAGGCGGCCCGCTTCTTCGCCGCGCCCCTCGCCACCCTGCTCCACGAAAGCCGTACCCGCAAGCTCCTGGAGGAGGCGGCCCTCACCGACCCCCTCACGGGCCTCGGGAACCGCCGGGCCTTCGAGCGCCTGCTCCTGGAGGAGCTCCGCCGGGCGGAGCGCTACGGCCACCCCCTGTCCCTGGCCATCCTGGACCTCCGGGGTTTCAAGCAGGTGAACGACCGGCTGGGCCACACGGTGGGGGACCTGGCCCTCATGAAGGTGGCGGAAGCCCTGGAAAGGGAAAGGCGCAACGGGGACCGCCTCTTCCGCTGGGGCGGGGACGAGTTCGCCGCCCTCTTCCCCCACACCCCCAAGGCGGGGGCCCTCATCGCCGCCCACCGCTACGCTCGGGCCATCGCGGGGCTTTGCTTCGAGGGCCTCTGCCTGGGGGTGAACATCGGCCTGGCCGCCTACCCCGAGGACGGGGAGACCCCGGACGCCCTCCTCTCCGCCGCGGACACCCGGATGTACCGGGCCAAGGCCGAGGGGCTTCCGGTATTGGGCTGACGGGTGCCCCCAGGGGTTATACTGGAGCCGGCCTAGCCATGGACGGCGCACCCGGCACCGGACTGCCCCAGGCCCTCCTCCCCCTGCTGCGGGAGGGCCTTGGGGGCTTGGTGCCTGCCCTGGAGCAGGCGGCCCGGGCCCTCGCCGCCCACCGGGCCTACCTCTTCCGCCTCGAGGAGCGGGCAGGGACCTGGTACACCTCCCAGCTCGCGGAGTGGTCCGGCCCCGGCACCACCCCCCAGATCCAGAACCCCGCCCTGCAGGGCCTGCCCATGCGGGAAACGGGCTACGGGCGCTGGCTGGACCACTTCCTGGAGGGGCGGGCGGTGGCGGGCCCGGTGGCCTCCTTCCCCGAGGAGGAACGCCCCCTCTTGGAAGCGCAGGAGATCGTGAGCCTCCTGGTGGTGCCCATCTTCGTGGAGGGGCGGCTTTGGGGATTTTTAGGGGTGGACGACTGCGAGCGGGAACGGGGCTTCGCCCCGGGGGAGGAGGCCTTCTTGCGGACCCTGGCCGAGGTCCTGGCCCGTACCCTGGAGCTCTGGGAGCGGGGGCGCTGGCTGGAAACCCTCCTGGAGGCCTCCCCCTTTTACCTGGCCCGCCTGGACGGGGAGGGCCGCCTCCTCTACGCCAACCCCGCCTTCCGCCAGGCCTTCCCCCAGGGCCCTCCCCCCTTTCTGGCCAAGCCCGCGGCGGCCCCGGGCCATCCCCAGGCCCTTTTCACCCGGGATGGCCGGGCGGTGGAGTGGGCCCTCCTGGAGGTGCCGGGGCCCGGGGGAAAGGCCCTGGAGGTCCTGGCCCTGGGGGTAGACGTCACGGAAAGGGAGGAGGCCCGGGGCCGGGAGGCCCGTTGGAGCGCCTTCCGCAAGAACCTCTTGCGGGTCTACGAGATCCTCATGGCCGAGGGCCTTTCCGACTCCGTCTTCGGCCACATCCTCGAGGCCGCCATGGACACCATCCCTGCCGCCCAGGCGGGGAGCGTCACCGTCCTCATGGAGGACGGCCATTACCACTTCGTGGCCGCCAAGGGGTACGACCTGCACGCCCTGCGCCAAGTGCGCCTCCACCCCGAGGAACCCCTTTCCCTCACCGGGCACGCCGAGGCCCAGGTCTTCACCGGGCGGGATCTGGAGCGCTTCAACCGCCGCCTGGACGAGGAGAGGCGCCGGGTGATGGAGGAGGCGGGGCGGGTTCAGGAGATCCGGGCCATCCTCTCCGTGCCCGTCTACCTGGCGGGGGAGCGCAAGGCCTTCCTGTACCTGGACAACCTCGAGCGGGAGGACGCCTTCAGCCCCCTGGACCTGGAGCTGGCCCAGGCCTTCGCGGGCCAGCTCGGCCTCCTCCTGAGGCGGCTG
Source organism: Thermus thermamylovorans (assembly GCF_004307015.1). Classification (NCBI taxonomy): domain Bacteria; kingdom Thermotogati; phylum Deinococcota; class Deinococci; order Thermales; family Thermaceae; genus Thermus; species Thermus thermamylovorans. The sequence goes on along the minus strand of NZ_SIJL01000009.1, from coordinate 64,127 downwards.
GAGTTGGAGGGGCAGATGCGCCACCTGGCCTACCACGACCCCCTCACCGGCCTCCCCAACCGCCTCTTCTTCCTGGAGAAGCTGGCCCAGGTCCTGAAAGAGGCCAAGCAGGAGGCCAGGGGCCTTGCCGTCTTGTACCTGGACCTGGACGGGCTCAAGCTGGTCAACGACCTGGACGGCCACGCCGCCGGGGACGAGGTGCTCCGGGTGGTGGCGGCGAGGCTGAGGGCCGCCCTCCGCCCCCGGGACCTCCTGGCCCGCCAGGGGGGGGACGAGTTCCTGGTCCTCCTCACCCGGCTCAAGGACCCCAAGGAGGCGGTGGGGGTGGCGGAGCGGCTTTTAGAGGTGGTGCGCCTGCCCCTTCCCCTGGGAAGCCGGGTCTACCACCTCTCCACCTCCATCGGCATCGCCCTGGCCGAGCCCGGCCTCTCCCCCGGGGACCTCCTGCAGCGGGCCGACCTGGCCCTCTACCGGGCCAAGGGGGAGGGGAAGGACCGCCTGGCCTTCTTCGAGGCCCACCTGCAGGAGGCCCTGCGCCGGGAGATGGACCTCCTGGAGGCCCTGCGGGAAGACCTGGTGCGGGGGGATGGGCTCTGGCTGGCCTACCAGCCCATCGTGGACCTGGAGAGCGGGGAGAAGGTGGCCCTGGAGGCCCTCCTCCGCTGGCGGCTCGCCCCCCCTGCGGAGTTCATCCCCCTGGCGGAGCGCCACCGCCTCATGCCCGAGCTGGGCCGCTGGGTCCTGCGCCGGGCCTGCGGGGAGAGGGGGCGGCACGGCCTTCCCGTCCACGTGAACGTCAGCCCGGTGGAGCTCCTGGACCCCAGCTACCCCGAGCGGGTGGCGGAAGCCCTGGAGGCCACCGGCTGCCCCCCGGGGGACCTGGTCCTGGAGGTCACGGAAACCTCCCTCATCCCCGATGAACGGGGCCGGGACGCCACCCAGACCCTGCAGGCCCTCCGGGGGCTTGGGGTGCGGGTCTTTCTGGACGACTTCGGCTCGGGTTACTCTAGCCTGGAGCGCCTGGCGGGACTGGCCGTGGATGGGGTGAAGCTGGGCCAGGCCTTCACCCGGGCCCTGGGATGCCCCCCAAACCCGGAAAGCCCCGCCGCCCGGCTGGTGGCCGCCGTCTTGGCCCTGGCCCAGGCCCTGGGCCTCACCGCCGTCGCCGAGGGCATCGAGGACGAGGCCGCCCTGGACTACCTCAAGGGGCTCGGCTTCCCCCTGGGGCAGGGCTTCCTCTGGGGTAGGCCCGCCCCCTTATAATGCGCGCAAGTGAGGCTCAGCGGCCCTTGGAAGATCGCCCTGGCCTACGCCCTCTTTTCCCTGGCGTGGATTCTGGGAAGCGACCAGCTTCTCCTCCACCTCCTGCCGGACCCCCAGACCCTCACCCGCTGGCAGACGGGGAAGGGCCTCCTCTTCGTCCTCCTCTCCGCCCTGGTGGTCTACGCCCTGGCCCGGGGCCTCGAGGGGGAAAGGAAGCGGGCCATGCAGGCCCTGGAGGCCTCGGAGCGGCGCTTCCGCGCCCTGGTGGAGGGGGGGCGGGAGCTGGTCCTGGTGCTGGACGGGGAGGGCCGCATCGCCTACGCCTCGCCCAACGTGGCCCAGGTGCTGGGTTACGATCCCCAAAGGTACGGGCAGGCGGAACTTTACGCCCTGGAGTTCCTCCACCCCGAAGACCGGACCCGGGCCAAGGCCCTGCTGGAGGACCTCCTCGGGGACCCGGGGGCCACCCGGGAGGGCGGCTTCCGCCTGCGGGACGCCCAGGGGCGGGTGCGCTTTCTGCGGGTATGGGGGAGGAACCTGTTCCAGGATCCGGCCGTGAGGGGCATCGTCTTGAACGTCCGGGACGAAAGCGAGCTGGAGGAGGAACGCTCCCGGCTCCAGGGGCTTTTGGAAGCCCTCCCCGGCCGGGTGTTCCAGGCCCGCGTGCCGGAAGGGACCGACCCCGCCTTCCTCCCCCTCCTCTACGCCTCCCCCCAGGGGGAAGGGCTCCTGGGATACCCCCCTCAGGGGCTGGCCGCCGACCCGGAGGCCTTCTACGCCCAGGTGCACCCCGAGGACCGGAGGAAGGCCCAGGAAGCCTGCCGGGAGGCGGTGGCCCATCCGGGGAAGGTGCAAAGCGTCACCTACCGCTTCTGGCACGGGAGGAAGGGGGACTGGGTCTGGCTGCGGGACACCTTGGTCTACGACCCCCAAAGCCGCCTCCTCACCGGCTACGGCTCGGACGTCACGGAAGCGGTGGCGGCCGAGGAACGCTTCCGCCTCCTCTTCCAGGCCCATCCCCTGCCCATGTGGGTCTACGACCGGGAAACCTACCGCTTCCTGGAGGTGAACGAGGCGGCCCTCGCCAAGTACGGCTACACCCGGGAGGAGTTCCTCTCCATGACCCTTCTGGAAATCCGCCCGGAGCGGGAGCGGCCCCAGCTCCTGGAGGAACTCCAACGGGAAAGGCCCCCGCTGCAGCGTTCCGGCCCCTGGACCCACCGCCTGAAGGACGGGCGGGAGATCCAGGTGGAGATCCACTCCCACACCCTGGACTATGCGGGCCGGCCCGCCGCCTTGGTGGTGGCCCTGGACGTGACGGAGAAGCTCCGGGCCGAGGCCACCCTGCGGGAGTCCGAGGCCCTCTTCCGCACCCTGGCGGAGACCGCCCCCGCCCTCATCCTCCTGTGGCAGGAGGAGCGCCTCACCTTCGCCAACCGGGAGGCCCTGCGCCTCACCGGCTACACCCTGGAGGAGCTCCGAGCCCGCCCCGTCTGGGAGTTCGTCCACCCCGCCGACCGGGAGCTGGTGCGGCAACGGGGCCTGGCCCGTCTGCGGGGGGAAAACCCCCCGGGCCGCTACCCTTTCCGCATCCTCGCCAAAGGGGGCGAGGTGCGCTGGCTGGACTACTCCGCCGCCCGCGTGGAGGTGGGGGGCCAGCCCGCCGTCCTGGGCATCGGCCTGGACGTCACCGAGGCCAAGGAGCGGGAGCTGGCCCTGGAGGCCTTCGCCCAGGTGAGCCTGGCCCTGCGGCAGAGCGAGGACCTCAAGGCGATGATGGAAGCCGCCCTGGACGCGGTGCTGGCCCTCATGGAGGCCCCGGCGGGGAGCATCCTCCTCTACGACCAGGAGACGGGCCGCCTGGAGGAGGCGGCCAGCCGGGGCTGGCTCAAGGAGATCCCCACGCCCCTCACCCTGGCCGAGGGAGGGATGGTGGCCCGGGCCTTCCGGGGGGAGGTGGTGGTGAGCCGGGACCTCCGGGAAGACCCCCGGGTGCGCCCCGGGGCCAGGGGCCTGGTTCCCGAGGGCTACAGCGGGGTGGTGGTCCCCCTCCTGGCGGGCCAGGAGGCCATCGGGGCCCTCACCCTGGCCTGGCCCCACCCCCGCACCCCCACCCCGGGGGAGGTGGAGCGGGCCCAGCTTCTGGCGGAAACCATGGGCAACGCCGTGCGGCGGGCGAGCCTCCGCCGCAAGCTCGCCAAGCGGGTGGAGCACCTTGAGGCCCTGCGCCTTCTGGACCAGGCCATCCTGGCCTCTTTGGACCTGGGGCCCAGCCTCGAGGTCCTCTTGGACCAGGTGATGCGCCTGCCCCTGGACGCCGCTGCCCTCTTCCTCTACGAACCCAGGGAAAAGGGCCTCAGGCTGGAGGGCCACCGGGGATTCCTCTCCCCCAAGGCCTTCCTGCCCAAAGAGATCCGCCTGGGCCAGGGCCACGCGGGCCGGGCCGCCCTGGAGGGGCGCAAGGTGGCCGCGGACGACCTCGCCCGGGAACCCGGGGCCCACCCGGACTTCACCCTCCAAGAGGGCCTGGTGGCGGAAAGGGCCTACCCTCTCCTCGCCAAGGGGAAGCTCCTCGGGGTTCTGGCCGTCTTCACCCGCAGGCCCTGGGACCTCCCCCCCGAGGACGAGGAGTTCCTGGAAACCCTGGCCGCCCAGGGGGCCATCGCCCTGGACAACGCCCGCACCTTCCAGGAGCTCCTCCGAAGCCAGCGGGACCTCGAGGCCGCCTACGACCTCACCCTCTGGGGCTGGGCCAAGGCGGTGGAGCTCCGCGACCAAGAGACCGCGGGCCACACCGAACGGGTCACCGGGCTGGCCCTGCGCCTCGCCCGCGCCCTGGGGGTGCCCGAGGAGGACCTGGACCACCTCAGGCGGGGGGCTATCCTCCACGACGTGGGCAAGCTGGCCATCCCCGACGCCGTCCTCCTCAAACCGGGCCCCCTCAGCGAGGAGGAGTGGGCCGTCATGAAGAAGCACCCCGTCTACGCCTACGAGTGGCTTTCCGGCATCCCCTTCCTCAGGAAGGCCCTGGAGATCCCCTACGCCCACCACGAGCGCTGGGATGGCTCCGGATACCCCCGGGGGCTCAAGGGCTTGGAGATCCCCCTCTCCGCCCGCATCTTCGCCGTGGTGGACGTCTACGACGCCCTCACCTCCGACCGGCCTTACCGGAAGGCCTGGCCCAGGGAAAAGGCCTTGGCCTACCTGGAGGAGCAAGCGGGCCAGCAGTTTGACCCCGAGGTGGTGGCGGCCTTCCTGGAGTTGATGGCCGGGGAAGGGCACCTCCTGTCCTAAGGGCCGATGCGCGCAGCCTGCCCGGGAGAAGGCGAAGGGCCATGACCCCGGCCTTTTTGGGGCCCCCGTCGCGGCCTGGGCCACGACGGGGCCCTTAGGCCCAGCCCAGGAGCCGCCGGGCCTCCGGGGAGAGGCGGGCCGGGGTCCAGGGGGGGTCAAAGGTCAGCTCCACCGCCACCTCCTCGATCCCCGGGAGGCGGGAAAGGGCCTGCCGCACCGCCTCCCCCATGCTGTCGTGCAGGGGACAGCCCGGGGTGGTGAGGGTCATGCGCACGTAGGCCCTAGGGGGCTCCACCCTTACCTCATAGATGAGCCCCAGGTTCACCACGTCCAGGCCCAGCTCGGGGTCGTAGACCGTCCGCAAGAGGTTCCAGGCTTGCTCCTCCAAGGGGTTCATCGCCGCATCACCTCCCAAAGGGCATAAACGTGGGGCAAGGCTCCGGCAAGGTAGATCCACCCCGCCCAGGGAAGGAAGGGAAGAAGCAGCGCCCCCAAGGCCAGCAAGGCCCCTGCCCCATACCCCGCTCCCTCCGGGAGCATCTCCTTGAGCAGGGGCACCTTTTCCTTCCCCGCCCTCGGGGCATACCGGTGGGTCCAGACCAGGAAGGGGAGGATCTTGTAGAGCATCCCCGTCACCACCAGCCCCACGAAGCCCAAGGCGAACCAAAGGGCCGCCCAGATGGGGTTGAAGGGCAGGGCCAGGAGGGAAAGGCCCAGGAAGCAAAGCCCCCCGAGGTAGTGGCGCACCCCGATATCCAGGGCCTTTTTCATGCGGTTTTTGAGGATGCGCCCGGTGTCGTAAAGGGCCAGGGCGTAGGCCAAAAGGAGGAGGACATAGCCCAACCTTTCCCCCAAGGCCACACCCAGAAGCCCCAGGTTGGCCGCCCAGAGGAAAAGCCCCAGGACCCGCTCGTCCACATCGTGGGTGAGGGTGAACATGGAAAGGAGCTTGTACCCCACCCCCAGGATGGAGAGGAGGAAGACCCCCCCAAGCCCCGCCAGGAGGTGCCAGGAAAGCCTCTCGGGATCGTAGAAGCCGTAGCGCAGGGAAAGGGCCTGGAGGAGGCCCAAAAGGGAGGCGAGGACCAGGTAGAAGACCACCCAGGCCAAGGCGGTGGCCACCCGGTTCCACCGGGGGGCCAGGCGGAAGGTGCGGTAGGCGTGGTAGGCGAAGAGGAAAAGGGACAAGAGGACCAGGATCCCGCCCAGAGGGACCAGAGGCGGAGCCTGGGCGAAGCCCAGGGCCAACAGGGCCACCCCCAGGGCCCAAAGGGCCATCACCGGATACCCCCACCGCGGGCGGTACAGGGGCGCCTCGAGGACCACCGGCAGAAGCTGGTGCATGGCCCCGAGGAGCACCCCCACCCCGAAGCCCAGGAGGAAGAGGTGGGCCCCGGCGAGACCCAGGGGGTGCCGGGGAAGAGGGACGGCCTCAGGGTGGAAGGCCAGGACTAGGCCCGAGAGCAGAAAGAAGCCCTCCCCTAGGAAGATGAACCCCGCGGGGATGGCAAGGGGGATGACCCGGGTGGGGACGCCCGCCAGCATCGCCTCAATCCTGAGCCCAGCACTCGGGATGGGCCATGACCTGGGTCATGGCCGCCTCACCGCCCCGGGGGCAGGAGGGTGAGGCGGTCCCCCTCCCCCAAGGGGGTGGCCAGGCCCTGAAGGTAGCCCACGTCCCGGCCGTTGAGGAGGACCGCCCAGCGGGGCCTAAGCCGCCAGAGGGTCTTGGGGGAAAGCCAGAGCCCCACCTCCTCCTCGGCGGGGAGGGGCTCCAGGGCCAGATCCCGCAGCGCCGGGTTCACGGCCAAGGCCTTGAGGAGGGCCTCCCCCACGCCCCCTGCCCGCAAGGAAAGGGGCCGGGGCAGGGCGGGGTGGGCCAGGCCCAACGCTTGGAAGCGCACGGCGGCCTTCCCCTCCCTAAGGGCAAGGGCGGCGTCAAACCCCTTCCGCATCACCTCCTCCTGAGCGGAGAGGTAGACGAGCCAGGGGCGCACGTCCCGCACCCTTTCCGCCACGTACCGCCCCACCTCGGCGAAGGAAAGGCCCACGTACTCCGGGGGGATCAAGGCCCCCTTGGGCCCAAGCCCTCCATGCCAAAGCCCCGCCCGGTACACCTCCCGGGCAAACTCCCCCGAGGTATCCACCCCCAGGGTGCGGGCCAGCCAGGCGGAGAAGAAGGCCCGCCTCAGGTAAAGCTCCTCCTCAGGCACCCTCCCCTCCCAGCCCAGGGCGCGGGCGGTGCCGGGGTGGCGGCTCAGGTGGTCGTAGACCCGGGCCACGAAGGCCGCGGCCCCCTCCAGAAGCCTCTCCGCATCCAGGCGCATGGCCCGTTTCTCCTCCTCCCCTAGCCCGCCAAAGGCGAGAAGGTCGGCGAAGACCTCCTCGGGCAAAGGCGGCAGGTCCAGGACCATGGCCTCCTCGGACAGGCGCACCGCTCCCTTCATCCTCCCCTCCTTTCCCTTGCCTCCCGCATTTTCCTCAGCATATCCCCCGTGACCACCCGCCTGTGCATGGCAAAGGCGAAGACCAAGGTGGCCAAAAGCTGAAGCCCACCGGACACCGCAAGCCAAGGGCGCAGGCGCTCTTGGCCCAGGAAATAGAGGGGCTCGAGGGCGAGCCTTAGGAGCAGGCCAGCGTTGAGAAGAACGAAGGTGAGCCCCTCGAGGCGATCCTGCCTCAGGCCCCCGGGCCTGGGCATCATCCAGTAGGCCACCCCCATGACCATCTGCAGGAAGAAGCCCACCAACCCCGCATGCACGTGGGAGGGGCGAAAAGGGCCTTGCAGGCCGGGCAAGAGGTAGAACAGGGTGCCCAGTAAAGCCGTGTAGACCAGGTAAACCAAAGCCGCCCGGATGAAGAGAAAGTGCCAAAAGCCCATGGGTCCCTCCCAGGAAAGCGGCCCCCAGGGCCTAGCCTCCCTTGCGGATCAGGATCCTCACCTGCCCCGGGCCCAGATCCCGCAGCAGGTAGGCGTGCCCCTCCTCCTGCAGGCGGGCCAGGAGGTGCACCGGGCGGCGCACGTGGTGGACCAGAAGCTTCTCCCCGGGCTTGAGGCCGGCCAAAGCCTCCAGGACCCGCATCATGGGCAGGGGGGGCTCCAGGTTCTCCTCAATGTGGACCTCCGCCTGGTAGTCCTGCCAGTCCGCCTCGCTCAAGGCGCCCGGACCCGTGGCCACCCCTGGCCCTTCCCCGACCCCCCGGCGGTAAAAGTGGGCGCGGTAGTGCCTCTCCCCCAGCCGCTCGCACCAGGCCAAAAAGCCCTGCTTTCCCAACACCCTGTAAAGAGGGATGGGCTCAAAGAGCACCTCCAAAACCAGCTTTTTCCCAGGTTCCACCTCCTGGGCAGCGGCCATGATGGCCTGAAAGGGCTCCCCACCCCCCTCTAAAATGGGCCGCACGTCCAGGTGGAAGCCAAGGGGAGCGGATAGCCAGGGAGGAGGTGGGGTGCCAAGAAGGCTTTCCGCTTCCCCCGCCGGCACCTCCGGCCTGGCCTCCACCCCCAGGGCCCGGTTCAAGCGGGCCACCAGCTCCTCCGGCTCCAGCCCCCCCATCCTGGCCGCCTGGGCCACGGTGACCAGACTGGGCAGGGTCTTGCGCAACAGGGGGTTTTTTAACTTCTGGAAGGCGGGGCTGGCCTCCACCAGCACCGGGAGGAGTTCTGGCCAGCGCCTCAGCACCTCGGCCACCCGCATCTCGGGCCGGACTACCTCTTGCCGATCCGCACCCGCCATACCTCCGGGCCCTCCTCGAGGTACGCCCAGTCCACCTGCCCCGGCCTTTCCGCCATGAGCTGGTAGTAGAGGGGCTTGGGGTCGTGGTCGTTGAGCAGGACAAAGTGCTCCCCAGGCTTCAGACTGTCCAACAGCGCAAAGATCCGGGGATGCCGTTCCCGCGGGGGTAGGTCGCGCACGTCCAGCTCCATGGCTTCAGGGTTCCCCACCCCTTACCCCCTCGCCATGACCTGGGTCATACCCTCTCCCACCGAACCTTTCTCGGGCAGGCTTGGAAAAACCAGCCCCTTCTCCAGGGTCCCCGCCCTGGCTTCGCCAGGGCGGGGTGGCGTTAGCAGGGCTTCTCCGCTCCCCTCCTGGCGTAGTAGTACCAGTTCAGGAAAAGGTTTAAGGCGTAGAAGACCATAAGACCGTAGAAGAAGGCGGTGAAACTCCCGGTGGCCTGCTGGGTGTAGGCGGCCAGGGTGGAGAAGAGGAAGGGCCCGTAGGCCCCGATGGCCGCGGTCCAGCCGATGACCCCACCCGCCTGGCGGGGCGGAAAGATCATGGGCATCTGCTTGAAGGTGCTGGCGTTACCCACCCCGGCGAAGAAGAAGACCAGGAGCATGGCCAGAACAAAGAAGGGGAACTGTTCCAAGGAGGTGGGCCGGGTATAGAGGGTCACCAGAAGGGCCGAGAGGAAGATGCCGATGGCGGAAACCTGGGTGACGATGGCCCCCCCGAAACGGTCGGTGATGGGCCCGGCGAGGATGCGGGATACCGACCCCACCAAGGGCCCCAGGAAGGCGTACCGCAAGGGGTCCGGGGCCCCGGCAAACCCCCCATAAACCTCGCGGATGAGGAGGGGAAAGATGGCGGAGAACCCGGAGAAGGAGCCGAAGGTCATGATGTAGAGGCTGGTCATGACCCAGGTGTGCTTGTCGCGGAAGATGTCGAACTGCTCGCGGAAGTTGGCCCGGATGGGAACGCTCCGGAGGTAAACCCAGGCCAGGAGGGCCGCCACCAAAACGAAGGGCACCCAGACGAAGGTGGCGTTCTGCAGCCAGATAGGCTGGGAGACTCCCGGAGCCGGGGTAAAGGTCTGGGGCCCTCCCAGAAGGGTGCCGAAGAGGGCGAAGCCGATGACCCAGGGGGTGACGAACTGCACCACGGAGACGCCGAAGTTGCCGATGCCCGCCTGCAGGGCTAGGGCCGTCCCCTGAAGGCGCTTGGGGAAGAAGTAACTGGTGGAGGGCATGAAGCCCGAGAAGTTTCCCCCACCGATCCCCGCCAAGAAGGCCAGGAGAAGGAGGACCCAGTAGGGGGTTTGGGTGCTCTGCACGGCGAAGCCCCAGCCCAAGAGGGGGATGAGGAGGAGCAGGGTGGAGAAGGTGACCAGGTGCCGGGTGCCCAGGATGGGGGGCAGGAAGGTCCAGACGATGCGCAGGGTGCCCCCGGCGAGCCCCGGCATGGCCGTGAGCCAGAAGAGCTGTACCGTGGAGAACTCAAACCCCACCTTGGGCAGGCGCACCACCAGGGCGCTTACCACGAACCAGGTAATGAAGGCCAGGGTGAGGTTGAAGGTGGTGATCCAGAGGGTGCGCCAGGCCAGGCCCGGATTCCAGCGCTCCGGGTCCTCCGGGTTCCATTCCTTTAGCCAGGTGCCTTTAGGGAGTGTCATGACGGACGGTCTCCTTTCAGCTCAAAGTCGTTCTTGAGGTGCTTGGCCTCCTGTTGCAGAAGCTGGAGAACGGTAAGGTGCATCCAGAGGAAGCTCACCGCGGTAAGGAGGAAGAGGACGAAGAAGGTCATCTGGGGCAGGCCGGTCCAGGCCTGGGCGTAGGCGAAGAGGGGCGGGAGGAAAAAGCCCCCCAAAGCCCCCAGCATCCCCACCAGCCCCCCCACCGCCCCCACGTCCTTGGGGAAGTAGGTGGGGATGTGCTTGTAGACCGCGGCCTTGCCGATGCCCATGCCGATGCCGATGAGGAAGACCAGGAGGGTGAAGAGCCAGACGCTCATGGTGAACTGCATGACCTCGCGGGTGCCCCCTTGGGTATAGAGGACGATGTGCCCCTCGGGCATCATGAGGATGCCCGAGGGGATGAGGATGCTCCAGAAGGTCCAGTACATGACCCGCCGGGCCCCGAAGCGGTCGGAGAAGTAGCCCCCGAGGGGCCTTAGGAGGCTTGCAGGGAAGATGTAGAGGGCGGTGAGGAGGGCGGCCTGGTGGAGGGGTAGGCCGAAGACGTCCACGTAGTACTTGGGCAGCCAGGCGCTCAAGGCCACATAGGCCCCGAAGACCACCACGTAGTAGAGGCTGAAGCGCCAGACGCGGATGTGCCTTAAGGGTCTCAGCATGTCCAGAAGGGCCCGGCCTTGCCCCGGCACCTTGTCGTTTTTAGGGGTGCCGAACCACATGACCAAGCCCATCAGGACCAGGAGCACCGCGTAGAGGAAGGGGATGAAGCGCCAGCCCCCCGGGATGAGCCCCCCCAGGTACCCGGCGGCGGGGACGCTGGCGATGAGGGCCGGGCCGATGAACTTGGTGACGCTGGCCCCCACGTTCCCCGCCCCGAAGAGGCCCAGGGCAAAGCCCTGCTGCTCCTTGGGGAACCAGGCGGAGTTCCAGGCGATGCCCACGCTGAAGGCGTTCCCCGCGAAGCCCACCAGGAAGGCGTAGAGGAGGAGCTCCTCGTAGCTCCCCGCCCGGGAGACCAGGTAGGCGGGGATGGCGGTGAAGAAGAGCATGAGGGTGAAGACGAGCCGCCCCCCGTAGCGGTCGGCGAGGATGCCCGTGAACATCCGCCAGAGGGAGCCGTTCAGGATGGCCACCGCCGAGAGCCAGGAGAGCTGGACATCCGTTAGGCCGAACTCCTGGCGGATAGGGACCCCCAGCACCCCGAACATCAGCCACACGGCGAACATCACGGTGAAGCCGATGGTGGAAAGCCAGAGGACCTTAAGCCTCTCGGGCCGCTCCCGCTCCAGCTGCTTGGGGTCTTGCACCATGGCTCACCTCGCCTGCTTGCGGATCCAGACCACGATCTGCCAGGGCCTAAAGAGGTAACCCAGGGGCACGGTGATGATGTGAACCAGCCGGGAGAAGGGGAAAGCGGCCAAGAGGGCCCAGAAGCTGAAGACGTGGAGCTGAATCCAGAAGGGAAGGTCGGCCAGGAGCTCCGGCCTGGGCTGCAGGGTAAGGACCGACCAGAGGTAGGGGGTCATGACCGCGGGGAACCAGAAGGTGCCGTAGCGGTAAAGGAGGGCGGTGAGAAGGCCGGAAAGGATGGAGAGCAGGAGAAGTAGCAAAACCGCGTAGTCCATGGGGGTAGAGGCGGCCCGCACCCGGGGGTTGCTGATCCTCCGGCTTAAGAGGACCCAGACGCCCACCAGGGCCCAAAGCCCCAGGCCGAACCCCGTGATCTGCAGGAGGTAGAGCCTCACCGGCACCGCGTTCCAGAGGAGGAGGCCCTGGGGGAGAAGGAGGCCCAAGAGGTGCCCCAGGAGGACCAGCACGAGCCCCCAGTGCAGGGCCACGGAGCCGAAAAAGAGCTGCCTTTGTTCCAGAAACTGGCTGGACTGGGCCGAGACCGAGAAGGGCCGGTAGATCATGCGGTAGGCGGTGACCGCCACCGCCAGGGTGAGGGCGATGTAGGGGAAGACGCCGAAGAGAAGGGCGTTCCAGCTCATCCTTCACCTCCTGGTTAAGACCCCTTGCACCGCCTCCTGGGCCCCTTCCAGGACCAGGAGGTAGGGGTTCTTGGCGTCCAGGGTCTTTAGGGTCTTGTGCATCTCCTTGAGGGCCCGGGGGAGAATCTCCAAAAGCTCCGGCAAGGGCGCTTCCGCGCGGGCCAGGTAGCGGAGAACGTTGGCCAGGTGGTCGGGGAGCTCGCTGCCCGGGTCCAGGCCCAGCTCCCGGTAGGCCCGCACCAAGGCGGCCAGAAGCTCCCCCCGCTGGTAGCTCTCCCCGTAGACGGCGAAGCCCACGTAGGGAGCGGTGGTGGGGGTCAGGTCCAGGGTGCGGGTGTAAAGCTCCTCCCACTCCCCCAAGGGGAGCTCCTCCACCTGGCGCAAAAAGCGCTCCAGCTTCTGCTTGGCAGGGCCCCTAGGGCACTCGATCCAGCGCCGCCACAGCTCCTCCAGGCGGCCAGGCAGAGGGTAGTCCAGGGCCAAGGCCAGGGTTTCCAAGAGGGTAGGGTTGACCATGGCCTCCCTCCTACTCGCCCCTCAAGGGGGGCTGGATGTAGCCGAAACCCGCCTCGCCCTTGGCGGCCAGGGGATCCTTCCAGACCTCAGCGGCCATCTCCCGGTGGTAGGGGGGCAGGACGAAGCGCTCCTCCAGGGTGGGCAGGGTGGTGAGGCGGTAGATGGCCTCGGCCTCCTCCAGGGTGAGGCCGGCATCCGCTAAAACCTTCAGGGCCTTCTCGGTGGGCTGGCCCTCGAGGCTCTCCTGCCGCTTCAGGATGCGCACCGCCAGCATCTTCTTGAGGATGGGTACGACCACGGCCTCGTTGCCGGCGGCGAAGAGGTTCGCCAGGTACTTCACGGGCAGGCGGGCCTTCTCCAGGCCCTCGTAAAGCTCAAAGTCCAGATCGGTCTCGGGAAGGTCCAGGCGGAGCAACTCCCGCTCCTGGCCGCCCCTAAGGGCCTTCTCCACCGTGGCCACCACCGGGGAAAGGGGCGGGACGTAGAACATCATGGCCAGGGTGCGGTACTCGGGATGGTGGGGGAGGGCCAGCCGCCAAACCTTCACGAACTTGTAAAGGGGAGAGTTCTGGGCGGCCTGAATCCAGCCGTCGTCGATCCCCTCGGCTTTAGCGGCGGCGATCACCTCCGGGTCAAAGGGGTCCAGGATGAGGGAGAGCTGGGACGCCACCAGCTCCTCGTCCGGCACCATGGCCGCCTCGGGGATGCGGTCGGCGTCGTAGAGCAAGACCCCCATGTAGCGGATGCGCCCCACGCAGGAGTGGGCGCAGGCGGGGGCCTGGCCCGTCTCCAGGCGGGGGAAGCAGAGGATGCACTTCTCGCTCTTCCCCGTGGCCCAGTTGTAGTAGACCTTCTTGTAGGGGCAGGCGGCCACGCACATGCGCCAGGCCTTGCACTTGTTCTCGTTGACCAGGACCACCCCGTCCTCCGCCCGCTTGTAGATGGCCCCCGAGGGGCAGGCGGCCAGGCAGGAGGGGTTCAAGCAGTGGTTGCAGATCCGGGGCAGGTACTGGAAGACCACCCCTTCGATCTCCTCCAGTTGGGCCCGCACCTCGGGGTCCAGGGCCTTCAGGTTGGGGTCGTTTTTGGCGTAGAGGGGGCTTCCCCCCAGGTCGTCGTCCCAGTTGGGACCGGTCTCGGGGGTCATGGGCTCCCCGGTGACCATGGAAATGGGGATGGCCGTGGGCTGGTCCTCCCCCTCGGGAGCGGTGAACAGGTCCGAGTAGCGGAAGGTGAAGGGCTCGTAGTAGTCGTCCAAGGAGGGCAGGGCGGGGTTGAAGAAGAGGCGGAAAAGCCCCTGGGCCCGGGAGTGGAGGCGGAGATCCAGGTGGCCGTCCTTGTAGGCCCAGCCCCCCCTAAAGCGCTCCTGGTCCTCCCAGCCCGTGGGGTAGCCGGACCCGGGGCGGGTTTCCACGTTGTTCCACCACATGTACTCCGCGCCCTTGCGGTCGGTCCAGAGGTTCTTGCAGGCGATGGAGCAGGTGTGGCAGCCGATGCACTTGTCCAGGTGGAAGAGCATGGACACGTGGGCTCTAACCTTCATGGGCTTCCTCCTTTACCACTCCGGCGGGGTCTCCAGCTTGCGCACGTAGACCCAGGTGTCCCGGTTCACCCCCACCGGCCCCCAGTAGTTGAAGGCGTAGGTGAACTGGGCGTAGCCGCCGGACATGAGCACGGGCTTGAGCCTGGCGCGGGTGATGGAGTTGTTCATCCCTGCCCGCTTGCCCCTTAAGGGGCTTTTGGGGATGCCCACGGTGCGCTCGGTGGCGTGGTAGACGAAGACCGTGCCCCGGGGGATGCGGGCGGAGACGATGGCCCGCTGCACGAAGACCCCGTTGTCGTTGAAAAGCTCCACCCAGTCGTTGTCCTTAATGCCCAGCTCGGCGGCGTCCTTATCGTTGAGCCAGACGGGGTACCCGCCCCGGGAGAGGGTCATCATGCGGTGGTTTTCCGAGTAGGTGGAGTGGATGGACCACTTCCCGTGGGGGGTGATGTAGTTCATGAGCTTGCCGCTGGCCTCTTGGGAGCTCCTCTCCGTCTCCTGGAGCATGTGGACCTCGGGCCTTGGCTTGTAGGTGGGGAGGTGTTCGCCAAAGGCCAGGTAGTTGGGGTGGTCCAGGTAGAAGTGCTGCCTGCCCGTAAGCGTCCGCCAGGGAATGAGGCGCTCCACGTTGAGGGTGTAGGGGCTGTAGGCCCGGCCGTGGTTGATGATGGCGCTCCAGGTAGGGGTGGTAAGCATCCTGCGGGGCTGGGCCACGATGTCCTTGAAGGAGATGCGCGCGTGGCGGCTCCCCTCGGCCAGGTCGGTGAGCTTGACGCCGGTCTTTTTCTCCTCGTCCAGGAAGGCCCGGTAGGCCAGTTCCCCGTTGGACACCGGGTCCAGGAAGAGGATGGCCTCGGCCACCTCCCGGGCCTCCTCGAGGCTCGGCCGCTTCTCCCCCTGGAAAAGCCGGGGCTGGCGCTCGGCAAGCTCCCGGTAGAAGTCCTCCACGGGGATGGCAAGCCCGTGCATTCCCACCCCGTTCCTCTCCACCGCGGGCCCCAGGGTGACCATCTTCTCGTAGAGCTGGGTGTAGTCCCGCTCCACCACCCGGAACTTGGGCATGGTCTTGCCGGGGATGGGCTCCGCTTCCCCTTTCTTCCAGTCCCGGTCCTCCGTCTGGGCCAGCTCGTCCGGGGTGTCGTGCTGCAGAGGAATCATGACGATGTCCTTGACGGGCTTGGGCAGGTGGACCTTGGCCAGCTCCGACACCTTCTTGGCGATGGCCTTGTAGATCTCCCAGTCGTGCCTGGACTCCCAGGCGGGGGGGACGGCGGCCTGCAGGGGGTTGATGAAGGTGTGGAGGTCGGTGGTGTTCAGGTCGTCCTTCTCGTACCAGGTGGCGGCGGGCAGGACGATATCGGAGTAGAGGGCGCTGGTGTCCATGCGGAAGTTGAGGTCCACCACCAGGTCCAGCTTCCCCTCGGGGGCCGGCTTGCGGTAGACCACTTCCTGGACGTGCCCCTCCGCCCGCTCCTCGGCGGTGGCGGTGCTGTGGGTGCCCAGGTAGTGGCGCATGAAGAACTCGTGCCCCTTGGCGCTGGTGCCGATGGCGTTGCCCCGCCAGATGAACCAGACCCGGGGCCAGTTCTCGGGGGCGTCGGGGTCTTCTACGGCGAACCTGAGCTCCCCCCGCTTCAGGGCCTCCACCACATACCCCACGATCTCCGCCTCGGTCTTGGCCCCCTTGGCCTCGGCTTCCTGCACCAGCTGCAAGGGGCTCTTGTTGAACTGGGGGAAGAAGGGGAGCCACCCCTTGCGCACCGCCCGCACCTGGTGGTCGATAGTGTGGTCAGAAAGCCCCTGGGCCGTCTTGTCGTAAGCGGAAAAACCCCGCTCGTAGCGCCACTGGTCCGAGTGGACGTAGTGGAAGCTCGGGGTGTTCTGCTGCCTGGGGGGGTAGCCCCAGTCGGCCCCGAAGGCGATGGGGGCCCAGGAGGCCTGGTTGGCCACCTTCTCCTGGCCCACGTAGTGGGCCAGGCCCCCGCCGTTCACCCCCACGCTCCCCGTGAGCATGAGGGCCACGATCCCCGCCCGGTACATCAGGTTGTTGTGGTACCAGTGGTTGATGCCCGCCCCGATGATGATGAGGTTCTTCCCCCCCGTCTTGAGGCCGTTTTCCCCCCAGGCCCGGGCGTAGGTGAGGAGGGTGTCCCGGTGGATCCCGGTCCACTTCTCCTGCCAGGCGGGGGTGTAGGGGAGGTCGTCCTCGTAGCCCTTAGGGTAGTCCCCCGGAAGGCCCCGGCTCACCCCGAACTGGGCCATGAGGAGGTCGAAGACCGTGGTCACCGCCACCCGTTCTCCCTCCTTGGTGACCACGTACTTCACGGGCACGCCCCGCCGGAGCTTCCGGTCCGAGGCGAAGTCGTCGAACTCCACCAGGGCTACCTCGTCCTCCACCCCGAGGAGGGTGAGATGGGGGGAGAGGGGCTCCCCGGTCCTGGGGTCCTCCAGCTTCAGGTTCCACTGGCCCTTTGCCTTCTGCCAGCGGAAGCCGAGGGTGCCCATGGGCATCCTGGGGCCCTTGGCCTCGTCCCACAAGAGAAGCTTGAAGTCCCCGTTTTCCTCCTCGGCGTACTCCGCAAGGCGGTTCGCCCGCAGGTAGCGGCCTGGGCGCCCGTCCCGGAGCTCCACCAGGAAGGGGGCATCGGTGTAGCGCTTCAGGTAGTCCTGGAAGTAGGGCACCTCCCTTTCCGCGTAGTACTCCTTGAGCAGGACGTGGTTCACCGCCATCCAGAAGGCCCCATCCTGGCCGGCGTTCACCGGAATCCACCAGTCGGCGTACTTGGACACCTGGGAGAAGTCGGGGCTGAAGACGGTGAGCCTAGCCCCCGCGTGGCGGACCTCGGAGATGAAGTGGGTGTCCGGGGTGCGGGTCATGTTGAGGTTGGAGCCCATGACAGCGATGAAACGGGCGTTGTACCAGTCCGCGGACTCGTGGACGTCCGTCTGCTCCCCCCAGATCTCCGGCGAGGCGTTGGGCAGGTCGCAGTACCAGTCGTAGAAGCTCATGGGCACCCCGCCCAAGAGGGAAAGAAAGCGCGAACCCGCGGCGTAGGAGATCTGGCTCATGGCGGGGATGGGGGAGAACCCGATCACCCGGTCCGGCCCGTAGCGCTTCACCGTGGAGACCACCGCGGCGGCGATGAGCTCCAGGACCTCCTCCCAGCCCGCGCGGCGGAAGCCCCCCTTGCCCCGGGCCTTCTGGTAGCGCTTGCGCTTGTGGGGGTCGTTCTGGATGGCCTCCCAGGCGGCCACGGGATCCGGGTGCTGCTTCTTGGCCTCCCGCCAGAGGTCCAAAAGGGCCCCCTTGGCGTAGGGGTACTTCACCCGGATGGGGCTATAGAGGTACCAGCTGAAGCTGATGCCCCGCTGGCAGCCCCGGGGCTCGTAGGGGGGGAGACCCGCCTCGAGGCTGGGGTAGTCCGTGGCCTGCAGCTCCCAGGTGACCACGCCGTCCTTGACGAAGACCTCCCAGGAGCAGGACCCGGTGCAGTTCACCCCGTGGGTGGTGCGCACGCGCTTATCGTGCTGGAAACGGTTGCGGTAGAACTCCTCCCACTTTCTTTCCGCCGGGCTTTCGATTTCCTTGATCCAGTCCCTCATGCTCGCCTCCTCAGCTGCTCGCGGATGCGCTCCGCCAGGCTCTTGGGCCTCAGCTGCCAAAGGACCGCCTGGTAAAGGAGCAGTAACCCCACGAAGAGCAGGCCCGCCACCAGGTAGCGCCCCAGGTAGAGGGATGGGGGCCTGGGGGTCTCCTGGGCCGCCTGGACGAAGAAGGCGGCCAGGGCAGCGGCCTCGGCCTCGGTGAGGGGCTTGTCCCGGTAGGCCTCCCGCATCACCGGCCAGGCGGTGGGGTTCTGCAGCACTGCCCTAAGCCCTGCCTCTCCCCCCAGGCGCTCCGCCACCCGGGTCAGGTCCTGACCCAGGGAACCGCCCCCTAAAAACCCCAGCCCGGCCACGGTGTGGCAGGCCTGGCAGGGGGCCCCGCCGTTTTGGAAGCGCCTTTGCCCCAGGAAAAGGGCCCGGCCGAGCTCGGCATCCCCCTCCGCCGCCAAGGCGGGCGGCGGAGGGGCCGGGGCCTCGGCGGGGGCTCCGGAGAGCCCCCGCAGGTAGGCCAGGATCTCCCGGGCCTGGGCCTCGGCCACGTGGGGCAGGGGGGGCATGGCCCCGATCCCCTGGCGCACGGCCCGCAGGAAGCGGGCCTCGTCGGCCAGGGACGGGTGGTCCAAAAGCCCGGGGATAGCCCCGGGGATGCCCTGGCCCTGAGCCCCGTGGCAGGCAGCGCAGTACTGGCCGTAAAGCGCCTCCCCCTGGGCTAGGGCCAGGCCCAAGGCGAAGGCCAGGGCTAGGGAAAGGAACCTTCTACCCTTCATCCTCACCTCCGGCTTCCAGTGTTGGGGAAGGTTCTGGCGGCCACTTACCTCCCTAGGGACATCTGTCCTAGGAGTTGGCCCTACCCTGAGGGGAGATGCGGCCCCTCGCCCGCCTGCAGCTGGACGCCCAGGGCCGGGCTATGGTCCTCGAGGCCGACCCCTCCTTGGGCCTGGAAGGGAATGGTCTCCCCTGCGCGGCCCTGGTGCAGGGACAGGATCCCTTCGGCCGCCCCTTGTGCCCCCGCTGCCCCGTCCAGCGAGAGCTCAAGCGGGGGGCCTACCGGGCCAGCACCCCCCTCCTCCTCAAGGGGAGGCGGCTCCGCTGCCAGGGCTACCGGGAGAACAGGGGCTTTTTGGTGGAGCTCTACCCCGAGCGGGCGGAACCCCCGGACCTTCTCCTGGAGCTTTCCCGGCTTGCCCGGCACCTCCTGGACCGCCCCGAGCACTTCCCCGAGGCCCTGGAAACCTTTCTGGGCACCCTGCGCAAGAGCCTGGGAATGGAGGCCACCGAGCTCTTCCTGGCGGACCCCGAGGGGCACCACCTGCTTCTCACCGCCTACGAGGGCCTCCACCGCGAGGCCTTCCTGGAAAGACCCTGGTTCCAGCTGGGAGAGGGCTACCCGGGCCTCGTGGCCTTAAGGCGCGAGCCCCTTTACACCCACGCCTTGAAGGAGGACCCCCGCTACCTGAGGCAGAAGGTGAAGCAGCTGGGTTACCAGACCTACATCTGCTACCCGCTGGAGCTGCCTCACGGCCTCATCGGGGTTTTGAACCTGGCCTCCCGGGACCCGGAGGCGGACCATGAGGAGGTCTTGGAAGCCCTCTCCCGCATCGGCCCCCTCTTCGCCAGCACCCTCTACACCCTCCTCACCCGCCTGGGGGAAGTGGGGCTTTTTGCCCTGGGGGCCCACCTGCAGCGGGGTGAGGTTTCCGAGGGTCAGCACAACTTTTTACGGGAGCTCAGGCGCCTTTCCGGGGCCACGGGGGTCCGGCTGGTGGGCCGGAGCGGGGAGCGGCTGGAGCTGGGATTCGTACCCCCCTGCGCCATGAGGGACTGCCCGGCCTGGCGGGGAGAGGTGATGGGCCTCAAGAACGGCTTACCCCCTTGCCCCGAAACCGAGGGCAGGCCCCGCATCTGCCTCCCCCTGTGGGCCCAAGGGGGAGTGGTGGCGGTGGGCACGCTCTTCCACGCCCGTCCCCCCAAGCCTCCCACGGGCCCCGCCGCCCCCGCCCTGTGGCTTTCCCGCCTGGCCATCCCCTTGCTCTTCGCCCGGGCGAGGGAGGACCCCCCGGAGCTGGAGGTCCATGCCCTGGGGGGCTTCCGCCTACGGTACCGGGGGCAGGAGCTTTCCCCCAAGAGCTTCGGCCGGAGCGGGGCCTACCGCCTCTTCAAGTTCCTCCTGGCCAACAAGGACCGGGCCCTTTACACGGAGGAGCTTTTGGAGACCTTCTTCCCCGACCTGTCCCCTGAGAGAGCCCGCCAGGAGCTCTACGCCCTGGTCTACCACCTGCGCAAGACCCTTCCCGGGGTGGTGGAGCGGGAGGGGGAGTACTACCGCCTGCACCTACCGGAAAAGCGCTTTCTGGACTTTGAACGCTTTGAGGAGCTCATGCGCAAAGCGGACCTGGAGGAAGGTCTTTCCGCCTTCAAGACCCTGCGCCAGGCCTTGGAGCTCTACAAGGGCCCCCTCTTCGGGGACGACCCCTACGGGGAGTGGGCGGAAGCGGAGAGGGCCTACCTTCAGGACCGGGCCCTCTCCGGGCTCCTGCGCCTCGGGGAACTGGCGGAGGCGCTGGGCTACAAGGAGGTGGCCAGGGAAGCCTACGCCCGCGCTCTCAAGCTGGAGCCTTTCCTAGAGGAAGCCCGGGAACGCCTCCTGGCCCTGAAGGGGTGAGGCGTGGACCTCTCCCAGGTACCCCTTTTCCGCGAGTTAGGCGAGGCGGACCTGAAGGCCCTTCGCGCCGAAGCCCGGCCCCGCGCCCTGGGGAAAGGGGAACTCCTCTTCCTGGAAGGAGAGCCCGTGCAGGCCCTTTTCGTGGTACGGAAGGGGCTCATCAAGGTGTACAAGCTAGACCCCGAGGGGAGAAAACAGGTGGTGCTCCACGTGGAAGGCCCGGGAAGGGTGCTGGCCGAGGTGGCCCTCTTCCTGGAGCGCCCCACTTACCCGGCCAGCGCCGAAGCCCTGGAGGCTAGCGAGGTGCTGGTCATCCCCAAGGAGCGCTTCTTCCAACTGGTGGAGGCCCGCCCTCCCTTGGCCCGGGCCCTCATCCGCTACCTGGCCCGCCGCCAGGGGCAGCTTCTCCACCTCCTGGACCGCCTGGTCTTCCACGAGGTGCGGGAAAGGCTTTGCGAGTACCTTCTGGAAAAGCTCAAGGAGGAAGGGCAGGGCTTCCGCCTGCCCACCAACCCCGAGCTGGCCGCCCTCCTGGGCACCGTGCCCGAGGCGGTCTCCCGCAACCTGGGGGAGCTCTACCGGCGGGGGCTCATAAGGCTTGCGGGCCGCCAGGTGGAGATTCCTGATCCCCAGGCCCTGAGGGGAGTCATCCGATGAGGCCTGGGATCGAGACCCCCCTGGCCCGCGCCCGGGGAAAGGGCATGACCCGGGTCATGGCTCCCACCCCCTCCTTCCCCGCACCCTGGGGGCATGGCTGCGGAAACCCCCTCACCCGGGAAGCCCGGCCGGTCCCGGGAAGGGAAGGCGAGGCAGGGCTCGGACCGAGGGGCGCGGCCTTGTGTTTTGCGAAGGAGGGCGAGATGGTGGCGATTTTTCGGGGAAGGGATCTGATCCGCCCTGGGGGCCGGGTGGCGGTCTTGGAACTGAGCCCAGGAGAAGAGGTCCCCGTACAGGTCCAGAAGGGGGAGGACGCCCTCCTGGCCGCCATCCAGGGAGAACTAAAGCTCCGTTTCTGGAGCAGGAGCCTGGAGGTAAGGTCGGGGGAGGTGGCCCGGCTCCGCCGGGGGAAGCTGGTCCTAAGCGCCCCCAAAGGGGGCAGGGCCCTCCTGGTAGTCCTCGGGATCTCCCCGGAAAGCCTGGCCCGGGACCACGAACGCCTCCTCGCCCTCCTCGAGGCCCTTCCCGCCCGGGAGGCCGCGGAGGCTCTGGCTCAAGCCTTTGAGGAGCACATCGCCAAAGAGGAGGCCCTCTACTACCCCACCCTCTCCCCGGGCAAGCTCAAGGAGCGGCTCCTGGAGCACAGGCTTCTGCGCGAGCTTTTGACAGAGCTCCTCAAGGCCCTGAAGGAAGGCCGCTCCACGGAGGGAATTGTCCAGCGGCTCAAGACAGCTTTCCAGGCCCACTCGGAGGCGGAACTGGAAGGGTGAGTTATACCACCCCACACGGACTTTGTCCGTGTGGAGCCCCGGTGAAAGGGTACCCAAGGTCCCCGCTAGGGAAAGGCAGCGAAGGGTTCCGCGGAAAAGGGGTATCAGGTCTTTTCCAGCACGTGCACGTTGGGCAGGGAGCTGGCCCACTCCCGGTTCTTCTCGATGTAGACCTTCCACTTTTCGGGCACGTCCTCCTCGGGGTAGATGGCGTTCACCGGGCAGGCGGGGACGCAGGCCCCGCAGTCGATGCACTCGTCCGGGTGGATGTAAAGCTGCTCTCCGGCGTCGTAGATACACTCCACCGGACAGACCTCCTGGCAGGATCGGTCCTTCACGCCGATGCAGGGCTCGCAGATCACGTGGGGCATGGTTCACCTCCGAAGACCAGCTTCACCCCTCCTCCCGGGACCGTCCATGACCGGGGTCAAGGGGGCAAGCGCCCTTAGAGCACCTTGGCCGGGGAGGAAACGGGGTACCCTAAGGGCATGATCCGCTTGCGCGCCCCCCTCCCCCCCTACCTCCTCTGGACCCCGGAGGGGGCCAAGGTCTACCTGCCGGACCTCAAGGGGAGAATTCTGATCCTGGTGCGAAACCCTGTCCTGGCCCAGGCCCTGGCGGAGCGGCAGGAAGAGCTCCGGGAGCTTGCCGCCCAAGCCTACCTCCTGGCCCAGGCCCCCGCCGCAAGCCCCCTCCCGGTCCTCCTGGACCCGGGGGGCCAGCTTCTTGCGGCCCTCCCCAAGGAGGGGGTTCTGGTGGCCGACGCCTACCTGGAGGTCTACCACTTAGGCCCCGTGGCCGATGCGGAGGAGGTGCTGGCCTGGGTGGGCTTCGTGGCCGCCCAGTGCCCGGAGTGCGTGCTGCCGGAGGCGGCATGGACCTGAGGGTCAAGCGGGTCTACGACCCCCCTTCCCCCGAGGACGGGGTGCGGGTGCTCGTGGACCGCCTCTGGCCCCGGGGGCTCAGCAAGGAGCGGGCCAAGGTGGACTGGTGGGCCAAGGAACTCGCCCCCTCCGACGAGCTCCGCCGCTTCTTCGCCCACGACCCCGAGAAATACCCGGAGTTCCTCCGCCGCTACCGGGAGGAGCTGGAGGGCAACCCCACCTTGGAGCGGCTGCGGGCCCTGGCCCAGCGGGGGAGGGTGACCTTCCTCTTCGGGGCTCGGGAAGCCCGGTACAACAACGCCACCGCCCTGGCGGAGATCCTCAGGGAAAATCCGGAGGAAGCCGTGTAATACCACCTCACCCTGACGAAGTTAGGGTGGGGGCCCCGGTGAGACCACCCCACCCCGGCTCGCGCCGGGGTGGGGCCCGGTAAAAGGGTGTCCAAGGCCCTCAGTGGAAGAAGGCAGCGAACGGTTCAGCGTGGAAGGGTATAAGGCTCCCTAGGCGGGGGTGAACCTTCAGGGGAAAGGCCTACCTGGGGGTCCCCCGAGGCCTTGACGGTTAGGGGTGCCGGGCTTATCATTTAGGAGTCCTAAGGAGGTGAAGCATGAGGAAGGTTTTGGGAATCCTCGGCGCCTTGGCCTTAGGCCTCCTGGTCCTGGCCCAGTACGGGGGAGGGGCCACGCAACCCACCTTCCCCTACCCTGAGGGCCACCGGCTCTGGACCCACGTGAAGAGCATGGAGCTCAGGCCCGGCCACCCCCTCTACGAGAGCTTCGGCGGCCTGCACCACATCTACGTGAACCAGGCGGGGCTAAAGACCTACCTGGAGGGCAAGAGGACCCCCTTCCCTAAGGGCACGGTCATCGTCTTCGACCTCCTCGAGGCCAAGGCGGAAGGAAACGCCCTTCTGGAAGGCCCTAGGAAGCTCATCGGCGTTATGGTCAAGGATCCGGACCGCTACCGGGACACGGGGGGCTGGGGGTACTACGCCTTTGGCCCGGACAAGAGGCCCCTCAGCATCGACCCCCAATCCTGCCACGCCTGCCACCAGGGAGCCGCCCACACCGACTATGTATTCAGCGCCTTCCGGCCCTAAGATGGAAGGGTGGAGGCTTCGCCAGGCGAACAGCAAGGGGAAAAACTCGTAAGCTTGCTAGAGCGCCTGGCCCAGGTGGAGCGGGCCCTCCTCCTCCGAAGGGCGCACCGCCTGGGCCTCACCGCCCTCCAGGCCCAGCTTCTCCTCCACCTCTCCGAAAGGCCCTACGGGGTAGTGGCCCTGGCCGAGCTCCTGGCCCTTACCCCAGCCACGGTAAGCGAAGCCCTTACCACCTTGGAACGCAAAGGTTTTCTCTCGCGGGCCAAGGACCCGGAGGACGGGCGACGGTGGCTCCTCAAACCCACGGAAGAAGGGCTTAGGATGGCCCAGGCCCTGAAAGGTTACGCAGGGCCCTTTCACCAAGCCCTGGGGAAGGTATCCCATCAAGAGGGGCTCCTCTTAGGGCTCACGGAGTTATTGGCGGAGCTGGTACGGCAAGGAACGGTACCCGAAACCGGCCTTTGCCTTACCTGCCGCCACCTACGGCGGGAAAAAGGGTTTTTTTGCGCCCTTCTTGGCCTAGCCCTCACACCTTGGGACCTCCGCCTTGCCTGCCCGGACCACACACCCGCCTGACCCCCTTCACCCTGCCGCGGGAACCCCGCCCCGCTCCGTCCAGGCCGGGGGTACATAAACGCACCGGGGCTCGCTTTGTAGGTAATCCCCCGTCTCCGCCCAGGCCCTGGCCCGGCTCCCCCCGCACACATAGCGGTACTCACAGACCCGGCATTTCCCCTTCAGGCGGTCCTTGTCGCGCAGCGCCTGGAAGAGGGGGCTATGCCGGTAGATTTCCAGAAGGGGCCTTTCCCGCACGTTCCCCGCATAGACCGGCAGGAAGCCTGAGGGAGCCACGTCCCCGGTGGCGGACACGAAGACAAAGCCGTTTCCGTCCGTAACCCCCAGCCGCGAGTGCTCCATGCCGTCTTGGAAATACTCCCGGTACATGCTCTCCCCCGCCGCCAGGGCCCGGTCCTGCGCACCCGCTTCCCGCCGCTTTTGCAACACCACCCGGCGAAAGTGGTGGGCCTCGGTGGTTTTGACATGGAAGGGATAGGAGAGGGCAACCTGGTAAAGCCAGTGGAGCACCTCCTCAAACTGCCGGGCGGAGAGTTGCCTGAGAAGGGCTCCCCGCCCTACTGGAACCAGAAAAAAGAGGCTCCAAAGGACCACCCCCTTCCCGGCTAGCAGATCGGGCAAAGCCTGGATCTCCGGCCAGTTCTCCCGGGTCACGGTGGTGTTCACCTGGGTAGGAAGCCCCGCCTCCTTGGCCCAGTCCAGGGCCGCCAGGGTCCGGGCAAAGGTGCCCTCCTCTCCCCGAAAGGCGTCGTGGCTCTGGGGGCTAGCCCCGTCCAGGGAAAGGGCCAGCCGGGTCACCCCCGCCTCCTTGAGCTGGAAGACCTTCTCCCGGGTAAGGAGGGGGGTGGCCGCCGGGGTGAGGCCCACCTTCAGGCCCAGCTCCCGGGCCTTTTGGATGAGGGAAAGGAGGTCGGGACGGGCCAAGGGGTCCCCCCCGGTGAGGAGCAGGAGGGGCTTGGGGCGGTAGGTGGCCACCTCCTCGATGAGTCGCAAGCCCTCGTCCGTGGAAAGCTCCCCGGGCAGGGGGTGGGGCATGGCGGAAGCCCGGCAGTGACGGCAGGCGAGGAGACAGGCGTTGGTCACCTCCCAGGCGACCAGATAAGGGTACTGGGCGAACTCGGGACGCTCCATGGGGCCAAGCTAACCGGAAGACCCCTTGCCAGCCATGACCGGGATCAAGGCCAGGCGGGGAGCGTTTGGATGCTCCCCGCCCTCAACCTAGGAGGCTAATAGATGTCGTAAGCGGTGTTGTACACGTTGAACTTGCCCGTGGGGGTGCGCACCCAGTCCCCGGTGATGCGGGCCTTCTCCTCCAGGGTGAGGGCGTCGTAGACCACGATGAAGGTGGGGGTGTCCTTGGCGCCCCAGGCGGAGACCCAGACCTCCGTGCCCCCCTTGTTGAACTCCGGGTGGACCATGCGGGCCCTGAACTCCCGTGCTCCCGGCACCTCCCAGCACCGGGCCACCTCCAGCCGGTAGCGGTCGATGGCGCAAAGGCTGGCCGCGGCCTCGGGGCTCGGGCTCATGGGGAAGTCCACGATAACCCAGGGGCTGTTGGGGTGGGTCTTGATGAAAAGGTTGCCGGTGTAGGGAAGCTCGATGCGCCGCACCACCCGCCAGGCGTACTCCGGGTGGTTTTCAGGGTCCACCCCCACCACCGTTACCTCGGGGCTGCCGATGTTCCCCGTGGCCCACACTGGACCGTACGTAGGGTGGTTCCAGTTGGAACCCCGTCCCGGGTGGGGCAGGACTCCGGCCTCCACCTCGGCCACGAACTCCCGGGTCTTGGTGTCGATGACGATGAGCTTGTTCACCTGGTTGGCGGCTACGATGAAGTAGCGCTTTAAAGCCCAGCCCCCGTCGTGCAGGAAGAGCTCGGTGTCGATAACGGTGATGGGCAAAGGCCGACCCTTCTTATCCAGGTAGGCGTAGTCCACCAACCAGGTCTGGCCCGACTCCTTCAGGTTGATGATCCACTCGGGGTTGAAGTGGCTGGCCACGATGGCCGCCACCCGGGATTCCAGCACCAGCTCCCCGGCACCCTTGGCGTAGGAGATGGTGGAGACCATCTTGAGGGGCTCGAGGGTCAGGCCGTCCAGGACCACCATGACAGGCGGCCAGTAGCAGCCCACCACCGCGTACCGGTCCTCGTAGCCCTTAAACTTGCTGGACTCGATGGAGCGGGCGTCGATGCAGGGCTTGGACTCGGCCACCACCTGGGGCGGGTCCATCCAGAGGTCGATGAGGCTGGCCTTGCCGTCCCGCCCGATGGCCATGAAGTACCGCCCCGTGGCGGAGGAGCGCAGGATGTGGGTGGCGAAGCCCGTGGGTACGATGGCGACCAGCTCCTTGGTGTCCCCGTCGATGATAGCCACCTGGCCCAGGTCGCGCAACACCTGGCCGAAGAAGTTCTCCCAGTTGCGGCCGTGCAGGGGCCTGTCAGGCCTTCGCTCGGGGGGTACGTGCACCTTCCAAGTGGCGGCGATCTCGTCAAAGGAGAGGAAAGGGGGCTCGGGGGGCTCCTCCAGGAGGAAGCGGGCGGAGATCTCCACCTGCCGCTCGTCCAGGATCCCCTGCCTGCCCCAGTCGGGCATGCCCCGGGGGAGGCCGCCGTGGATCACCGCCTTCAGGTACTCCAGCCCCCTTTCCGCCATCCTCTTGGGGTCCAGGGCGGGCCCCGTGGCCCCCTTGCGCAAGACCCCGTGGCAGCCGGCGCAGCGGTCAAAGTAAAGGCGGGCCGCCTCCTCCCGCTCCTGGGGCGTCAGGGGCGGGGGAGCCTGGGCTAAAGCGGCCACCGCCAGCGCCAAAAGCCCGAGAAAGCCAAGCGCACCCTTCATGGCTTTCACCTCCGCCAACTAGGATAGCAATGTCTGAGTAGTACAGATGTCCTAAGACAAAAGTCCCTACAAAAGACCTCTTGACCCAGGTCAAGGCCGGGCCCGGGAAAAGGGTTTACGCTAGAAGCATGCGGCTTGCCTTTGTGGGATTGGGCCTCTTCTTTACCGGCCTGGGCTTTTTGGGGGCCTTCCTCCCCGTCCTCCCCTCCACTCCCTTCTTCCTGGTGGCCGCCTACCTTTTTTCCAGAAGCCATCCCCGCCTCGAGGCCTGGCTCCTCTCCCTGCCCCGGGTGGGTCCCCTGGTACGGAACTACCGCGCCGGGCGGGGCATCCCTCGAGGGACCAAGGGCCTAGCTACGGGGATGGCCCTAGGGGCGGCCGCCCTTAGCGTCTACGGCCTGCCCCACCCTGCGGGCCAGGCCCTGGTGGTCCTCCTCATCGCTTACGGCCTCTACTTCATCTGGAAGCGGGTGCCCACCTCAGCGCCGGAAAAAGGTCCAAAAGACCAGGAACTCCCAAAGGGCTAGAAAGCCGCCCAAGGCGTCCACCTCCCCCCTACCTCCCCAGGCCCAGCCGTAGGGGGTGAGGAGGGGAAGGCCCGTGAGCCGGCTCGCCAGGTAAAAGAGGAAAAGGCCCAAGGCCAAGAAAGCAGAGGCCCGACGCAGCGCGCTCCCCAAACCTCCCCTCAGGACCTCGGGGGCCGCCAGGAGGAGGAAGAGCAGGGTGTAGCCCAATCCTCCTTGCAGGATGAGCCCTCCCAGAAGCACCCCCTCGTAGAGGAAAGCCTCCGCCTCCCCCCCGTAGGCCCTCCGGCCCAGGCCGGCGAGGAGGTCCCCGCAGAAGCCCTTCAGACCCAGGCTCGCCCCCAGGCCCTGAAGGTGGGCCGGAAGGAGGGCTAGGAGGGGGGGCAGCCAGGAAGGCATGAGCCCAGGGTAGCGCCAAGGGGGAGGGACATTCGTACTTGACGGGACCGGGAAGGGCTTACAAAACTCAGATGTGTAGATCTGAGTTAGGAGGTGGCGTATGGCGGAAAAGGCGCACTGGCTTCTGGACAACCCCTGGCTCCTCCTTCTCCTCCACGGAGCGCTCTTCGTGGGACTCTACCTGGTCTGGGGGTGGCTGGACATCGGCCGCGTCCCCGGACGCTAGGAGGCGCCATGGCCCTCCACACCCCCCCCAAAGGCTGGCAGGAGGAAGGCCTGCCCCCGGAGGAGCGGGTTTGGCTCGTGCTGGCCACCCTCTTCGCCATCGTCTTCCTCTCCGCCTTCATGGGACTGTGGCACCTCACCGGCCGCCAGACCACCCACGGGGAGGCCTACCAGGTAGACCCGGCGGCCTTCCGCCAGGAGGTGATGGCCTTCGCCGAGCGCTACCGGGTGGGAGAGCTCCACGGCGTCCCCGTGGTGGCCCCGCCCCCCGGGGACGTCTACCTCATGGCCCAGGCCTTCAGTTGGTACCCGGTCCTAAAGCTGAAGAAGGGCGAGACCTACCGCCTCCGGGTGGCCTCGGTGGACTATCCCCACGGCTTCAGCCTCTACCCCCACGAGTGGAGCCTCCAGCTCTACCCCGGGTATGAGTGGGTCTACCCCTTCACCCCCACCCGGGCCGGAGAGTATGCCCTCATCTGCAACGACTACTGCGGCCTGGGGCACCACGCCATGGTGGGGAGGATCCTGGTAGAGGAGTAGGAGGTAAGCATGGCCCTTCCCCTGGAACGCACCTGCCCCGCCACGGGGCTCAGGCTCTACAGCGCCGCGGAAACCCTGGTCAAGGCCAACGCCGTGGCCGCGGTGGTCTTCCTGCTGCTGGGGTTCCTCTGGGTCATTCCCAGCACCTTGAACCGGGTCCTAGGGCCGGAGGCTGCCTCTCCCTTCCTTTACTACCAGGCTACCTTCCTCCACGGCTGGAATATGCTCATCTTCTGGATTCTCTTCTTTGAGGTGGCCCTCCTCTACTTCGCCGCCTCGGCCATCCTCAAAACCCCCCTCCGCTTTCCCGGGTTGGCCTGGGGAGGATTCGGGCTCATGCTCCTGGGAGCGGTCCTCGTCAACTACCTGGGCGTGGCGAGTCCCCAGAACTTCCTCCCCTTCACCCCCTATGTGCCCCTAAAGGCCCCGCCTCTCTTCTATCTGGCGGTGATCCTCTTCGCCGTAGGGGCCATCCTGGCGGTCTTCGTCTTCTTCGCCACCCTGCACCGGGCCTGGCGGGAAAAGGCCTACGGAGCCTCCATGCCCCTGGCGGCCTTCGGAGCCCTGACCGCGGCCATCCTGGCCACCACCACCCTGCTCTCCGGGGCCATCGCCTTCATCCCCGCCTTCCTCTGGTCCTTAGGCCTCCTTCCCGGCCTGGACCCCTTGTGGTTCCGGCACACCTACTGGGGCTTCGGCCATGGGGCCCAGCAGGTAAACCTGGCGGCCATGGTCACCGCCTGGTACCTCCTGGCCCTCTTCACCGTGGGCGGCACCACCCCCAGCGAGAGGCTTTCCCGCATCGCCTTCCTCCTCTACCTCCTGGGCATCAACCTGGGCTCGGCCCACCACCTCCTCACCGAACCCACGGGGGCTCTCTCCAGCGCCTGGACCTGGGTGAATACCGGCTACCTCATCCACGTGGCCGTGCTGGGAAGCCTGATCCATGCCTTCTCCGTACCCGCGGCCATCGAGCGGGGCCTAAGGCTTAGGGGCTTCACCCAGGGGCTTTTCGGCTGGTTCCTTAGGGCCCCTTGGGGGAACCCTGCCTTCTCCGCCCTGGTCCTCTCCGTGGTCCTCTTCGGATTTCTGGGGGGCACGAGCGGGGTCACCATGGGCTCCTACGACCAGAACCTCAAGTGGCACAACACCCTGGCGGTGGTGGGCCACTTCAAGAGCACGGTGGTGCTGGGGATCAGCCTGGCCTTCATGGGCCTCACCTACTACCTACTCCCCCTCCTCTTCCGCCGCCGGCTCCTCTGGCCGAGGCTCGCCGCCTGGCAGCCTTGGCTCTTCGGGCTGGGCATGGCCCTCCTCTCCCTGGCCATGATGCGCCTAGGGCTGGTCTACGGCCTTCCCCGGCGCTTCGGAGACACCTTCCAGTTCGGCGGGAGCCCCTTCGGCTTCCAGTATCCACCGGAGATGGCTCCTCTTCTCGCGGCCATGGGCATCGGGGGCACCTTGGCCCTCCTGGGAGGCTTCCTCTTCGTCCTCCTGGTGGTGGGAAGCCTCCTTTGGGGCAAGCCCTTGGGGGACGAGGAAATCCGCCAGGCCTACCCGGTGCGGGCGGAGGTGGGGCACGCCACCCCCAAGGGGGTGTACCTCCTGGCCCTCCTCTTCCTGGCTTTCTTCCTCCTCTACTACCTCTACCACCACTGGTTCCTCGCCCAGACCTGGTTCATCGGCGGCCGGTAGCGCCCTCCCTCCCGCACCCCCGGGGCAGTCCCCCGGGGGTTTAGCATGGAGGCATGCCGGTACGCAGCCTGTTGCGGCGCGAAGAGTCCTACGCCCTGCACGCCCTTTTGCTCCTGGCGGAGGAACCGGGGCTTGGCGCGGCGGAGATCGCCAGGAAGCTCAAAGCCCCGCCCGCCTTCCTGGCCAAGGTGCTCTCCAAGCTGACCAAAGCCGGCCTGGTGGAAAGCCGCATGGGCCGGGCCGGGGGGGTGTGGCTCAGGCTTCCCCCAGAGGAGATCACCCTCCTCAAGGTGATGGAAAGCCTCTCCGGGCCCGTAGCCCTGGACCTTTGCGCCACCCTGAGGCGCTGCCCCACGGAGGAAAGGCGGGGGTTTTGCTACCTCAAGCCCAACCTGGTGCGCATGAACCAGGAGATCCGCAGGGCCTTTTCCAGCCTCACCCTCAAGGACCTCCTGCCCGAAGCGCCCAAGAGGGCTTGATCTAGGTCATAGCGGGAAAATCCCCAGGTGCCCAAGGCTAAGAGGCATGGAAGGGATCACCCTGAAGACCACGGTGAACGAGATCCTCAGGCGCTTCCCCGAGGCGGTGGGGCTTCTGAGCAAGCTTGGCCTGGACACCTGCTGCGGCGGGGCAGAGCCCCTGGAGGAGGCAGCCAAGGCGGCGGGCCAGGAGCCGAGGGCGGTGCTCCGGGCCCTAGAGGCGTTCCTGGGGGAGGAAGAGGCATGAACCTCCTGGAGAAGGCCCGCTACGGGACGGTGCGGGGGGTGGAGCTCCTCGCCGACCACCCCGAGGTGCGCCTGGTCCTTTTCAGCCTGCAGGGGGGCCAGGAGGTGCGGGGCCGAGGGGAGCCCCGGGTCCACCTCCTCTGCCTGGAGGGGGAAGGCACCCTCTGGGCGGGGGAGCGGGAGGTGGCGGCCCGTCCAGGCACCCTCCTCGCCGTCCTTCCCGGGGAAGCCCACGGGGCCAGGGCCGGGGAGGGGCGCTTTCTGGTCCTCGGTATCCTCACCCCCAGGCCATGATCCCTGCAAGCCGCCTGGCCCTCACCGCAGCCCTCTTCTGGTTCGTGGCCGGCAACCTCCTGGGCCTTCTGCTGGGCCTAGGCTTCCTCCCCTACACCTGGCGGCCCGTCCACGGCCACCTGCAGCTCTTGGGCTTCGTCAGCCTCATGATCTACGGGGTGGCCTACCACGCCCTACCCCGCTTCCGGGGGGTGGTCTTCCGCAGGCCCGGCTTAGCCCTTTGCCAGGTGGCCTTGGCCAACCTAGGGCTTTTGGGCATGGCCCTGGGCTGGGGACTGGCCCTGGGTCCCGTCTTCTGGGGAGTCTTCGCAGGGGTTTCCGCCCTGGCAGGGCTTCTCTTTGCCCTCCTCATGCTGGAGGTGCTGTGGGGCTAAAGGGGCTTTGGCCTACGGACCTTCCCTTACCCTGGAAGCAGGTATGCGCCCGGCGAGCGTTCCCCTAAAAACGGTGGCCCTTCCCACGGAGCACGGGGGCTGGGGGTTTACCCTGGAACCCCTCCTCCTGGGCCTCCTCCTCTCCCCCGGGCCCCACACCCTGGGGCTTCTCTTCCTCGGCCTCTTCGGTTTCCTGGCGCGGCACCCCCTGAGGCTTGCCTACCAAGACCTGAGGAGGGGCAGGCGCTACCCCCGCACCCACCTAGCCCTAAGGGTGGGCGGGGCCTACCTCTTCCTCGCCCTCCTCGGCCTCCTGCTCACGGCCCTCACCGCCAAAGGGCCCTTCCTCCTGCCCCTCCTCCTCGCCCTCCCCTTGGGGGCCTACATGGCCTGGGCGGATGCGCAAAACCGCGCTCGGGAGCTTTTCCCTGAGGTGACGGCGGCGCTTTTTATGGCCTCCTTGGCCCCGGCCGGGGTTCTGGCCGGAGGGCTCGGATGGGAGGTGGCCCTGGGGAGCTTCCTGGCCCTGGCCCTGCGCGACGTGGCCGCGCTCTACTATGCCCGCACCCAGGTACTCCGCGCCCGGGGCGAAAGCCCGAAGGCATACCCCGCCCACCTGGCCCTTTGGGGAGCGGGCTTTTGCGCCTTTCTCCTCGCCTGGCGGGGCCTCCTCCCCTGGGCGGTCTTGCCCGCCCTCCTGCTCCTCGCCCTCTACGGGAGCCTGGCCCTCCTCCGCCCCCCTGTCCCCGCCCGGGTCATCGGTTGGACGCAGATGGGCTTTGGCCTCCTGGTGGTCCTGGCCACCGCCTTGGGCTACACCCTGGGAGGCCTCCCCACCCCCCTCCTGGGGGTACCCGCCCTCCACCGCCTCCTGGGGTGGGGCCTGGTAGGGGCGGCCTTCGCCGCCGGGGTCTACCTCCTCCTGCGGAAGGAGGTGCCCCGGGCCGTGCGCTTCCTGGTGGGGCTTTACGACCTGAACGCCTTCCTTGGCCTCCTCGCCCTGGTCTTCGCTCCCAAGCTCCTCCCCCATCCCCCTCTGGCCCTTTTGGGAGTAGTGCTCCTCCACCTCCTCCTGCGGCGGCCCCAACCCTGGCCTTCCCTGGGCTTTTTCCTCCTGGGGCTTCTGCTCCTCTGGCATTGAAGCGCGGGCCCCCCGCAGGCATCGGGCAGAATGGTGGGCGGAACCACCCTGGAGCGGACGGGAAGAAGCACAATGTGGTCATGAAGGGAGTCCGGGGCATCCTGCTCCTCGTGCCCCTGGTCCTGGCCCTCTACGCCCTCCTCGCCCAGGGGCCGCCCCTGATCTGGGCTGAGCCCGTGCAGGCCCCGCCCTCCGGGCTGCAGGAGGTCTACAACCGGGCCCACCCCGCGGCCTTGCGGGTGGAGGGGCCCGAGGGGGGAAGGGGCACGGGGTTCTTCTACGCCCCGGGCCTGGTCCTCACCGCCTACCACGTGGTGGCCGAAGGGGAAGGTTACACCCTCCTCCTCGCCAACCGCGCCCGGGCCCGGGCCGAGGTCCTGGGCTTCCACGAACCCCTGGACCTCGCGATCCTGCGCACCGAGGCGGCGGCCCCGGCCACCCTGCCCCTGGAGACGGCGAGGCCCCTGAGGGTGGGGGAACCCCTCCTCCACATCGGCAACGGCCGGGGGCAGTTCATCGCCCCCCGCTTTGGCCGCGTGACCCGCCTCGAGGCCAGCCCCTCCCCCTTCCTGCCCCAGGGCCTGGTGGAGACCAGCCTTCCCCTCGCCCCGGGGGACTCCGGGGGGCCGGTTCTGGACGCCCAGGGCCGGGTGGTGGGGGTAGCGGTGGCCATCGGCCAGACGGAGGAGGGCTTCCGCAGCTTCTTCACCCCCCTCCTCGGCCGGGCGGCGGTCCTGGCCGGCCTGGAGCGGGGGGAGCGGACCTACTGGCCCTACCTGGGCCTCCGGGGTCCCCGGGCCTTGACCCCCGACCTGGCCCGGGAACTCGGCCTGCCCCCGGGGGGCGTGGCCGTGGGGGAGGTGGTGCCGGGGGGAGCAGCCCACCGGGCGGGGCTCAGGGGCTTCGAGGCGGGGGGGGTGCCCGACGTGATCCTGGAGGTGGACGGCACCCCGGTGAACACCTTTGAGGAGCTCCTCGCCGAGGTGCGCCGCCGCCAGGTGGGGGACCGGGTCCTCCTCACCGTGCGCCGGGGGGCGGAGGTCTTCCGGGTAGGGGTGGAGCTCGCCCCCTTCCCCGGCCGCTAGGCGCCCGGTTGTGGGCCGCGCCGCGGTGGGGGCCCCCCGCCGGGGCCCTCAGCCCGCCACGAGCTCCCGGTAGCTCGGCACCCCGAGGAAGCCCTCCGCCAGGAGCACCGCCCGGGCGATGGCCCGGGCGAGGGCGTCGGCGGCGTAGGCCCCGAGGCGCAAAAGGGCCATGGGGTCCACCCCCCGCCCGTCCCCCAGGGCCAGGGCGAAGACCAGGTCCCCGTCCAGGGGGGTGTGGGCCGGGCGGATGGCCCGGGCGATCCCGTCCTGGGCCATGATGGCCAGGCGCCGGGCCTGGGCTTTGCTGAGGGGGGCGTCCGTGGCCACCACCCCTAAGGTGGTGTTCTGGCCCGGAAGATAGGGGAAGCGGTGGTCCTCCTCCCTCCCCTGGTAGCGGGAGAGGTCCGGGAGGAGGGCCTTTTCCTCCACGGCCAGGAGGCCTTCCGCGTAGAGCCTGCCCGTCCGGGGGTCGAAGGGCCGCCCCAGGCTGTTCACCGCCGCCAGGGCTGCGACCCGAAACCCCTCCTCCAGGAGGTAGCCCGCCAGGCCCACCCCGCCCTTGACCCCGCCGGCCACCGCCCCCGTGCCCGCTCCCACGCCGCCTTCCCCCACCTCCTCCCCTACCGCCAAGGCCGCCTGGTACCCTGCCTCCGCCCCCGGCGGCCGGTGGAGCCTGCCCCGGCCCAGGTCGTAGAGGACCGCCGCGGGCACGATGGGCACCACCCCGCCGGGGGTGGGAAAGCCCCTGCCCCTTTCCGCCAGGTAGCGCACCACCCCCTCCGCCGCCGCCAGGCCAAAGGCGCTTCCCCCCGTGAGCACCACCGCCTGCACCCTTTCCACGGTGTTTTCCGGCCGGAGGAGGTCCGTCTCCCGGGTGCCGGGGGCCGCCCCCCGCACGTCGGCCGCCGCCACCGCCCCCTCCGCCGCCAGGACCACGGTGCAGCCGGTCCGGGCCTCGAGGTCCGTGAAGTGACCCACCCCAAGGCCCAAGGGAAGGGCCTTCCCGCCCCACAAGGCTTCCGCCATGGGACCAGTATGGTGTAGGCTGAACCCGGATGCAAGGAGGCTTCATGTGGGAATACCTCGTCCACGGCGAGCCTACGCCCCGGGTGGCGGCCCTGCTGGAGGGGGTGGGGCAGGCCCTCGAGGCCCAAGGGTTTCGCCAAAACCCCCAGGCGGAGGCTCCCAACCTGGTGCTGAACGCCATCGCCCCGGAAAACCCCAAACCCTACCGCCGTAAGGCCCAGGCCACCTTCGTGGCCTCGGTGCTGGAGCTTCCCCACTTCCCGGAAAACCCCCTGCAAAACCTCTACCCCTACCTGGTCCGGGCGCTTTCCAACGTCCTCCTGGCCTACGTCCCCGGGCAGGGGGTGAAGTTCCTCACCTTGGAGCTCGGCCACTACGAGGAACCCGAAGGGGCGGCGTTTTACGAGCGGGTGGCCGCGCGCCTAAGGCCCATCGCCTGCAGCCGACTGGTGATCAACAACCTCTTCGAGCCCGACCTGGAGCCCGAGCTCTGGGAGGGGGACGAGCTCACGAAAAGCCTCCACCGGGCGGGCAAGAGGCTCAAGGAGTGGGACCTCCTCCCCGCCCCCTTTCCCATAGAGGAGATCCTCCCCCCCGAGGACCTGCGCCACGTGAAGAGGCTCTACGGCATCGGAGGTCTCTCCTACGGCAACCTCTCCGTGCGCAAGGACGAGCGCCGCTTCTGGATGTCGGCGAGCGGGGTGGACAAGGCGAACCTGAAGGCGGTGGGCCGGGACATCCTCATGGTCAAGGGCTACGACCCGGGAAGGAACGCCATCCTCCTCTCCATCCCCCCCCATGTGGAGCCCAGGCGGGTGAGCGTGGACGCCATAGAACACTGGATGATTTACCGGGAGCACCCCGGGGTGGGGGCCATCCTGCACGTGCATGCCTGGATGGAGGGCGTCCCCGCCACCCCCTTCAACTACCCCTGCGGCACCTACGAGCTGGCCCAGGCGGTGGCGGAGAAGGTGCGGGAGGCTCCTGACCCCACCCGGGCGGTGGTGGGCCTCAAGAACCACGGCCTCACCATCACCGGCCGCAGCATGGACGAGATCCTTGAGAGGATCGAGGGCCGGCTCATCCGCACCGTGCCCATGGTATGAAGGCCCTCCTCTACACCCCCTCCCTGCCCCGCTTTTTCGCCGCCCGGGCCCTAGGCAAGCGCTTTCCCAGGGGGCTTCTCCCCTTGCGCCTGGCGGAGGTGCCCCTGCCCGAGCGGGAGGGCTTCGTCCGGGTCCGGGTGCGCCTAAGCGGGGTCTGCGGCTCGGACCTGGCCCTCCTCTATGGGAAAAGCCCCCCTACCATCAGCCCCTTCTTCTCCTTCCCCGCCGTCTTGGGCCACGAGGTCCTGGGGGAGGTGGAGGGGAGCCTGGTGGCGGTGAACCCTCTCCTCTCCTGCGCCGACCGGGGCCTTCCCCCCTGCCCCGCCTGCCAGAGGGGAGAGGAGGGGCTTTGCCAGAACGTGGCCGAAGGGGCCCTGGCCCCGGGGATGCTGGGGTACAACCGCGACCTCCCCGGGGGCTGGGGGGAGTGGATCCTGGTCCGCCCCGAAAGGCTTTACCCCATTCCCCCGGGGGTACCCGAGGCGCGGGCGGTCCTCGCCGAGCCCCTGGCGGTGGTCTTGCGGGGGCTTAAGAAGCTCAGGCCCTGGCCGGAGGAACTGCTGGTGCTGGGCATGGGCACCCTGGGCCTCCTGGCCGTGGGGCTCCTGAGGGCCTTGGGCTTCGCCGGCAAGGTCTACGCCGTGGCCAAGTACCCTCACCAGGGGGAAAGGGCCCGGGCCTTCGGGGCGGATGGGGTTTACGGAACCGCCCGGGAGGCCCTCCTGGCCCGGGCCCGGCGCTACCGCTACCTCCTCTTCGAGGGGTACCGGGGAGGATACCAGGCGGTGGTGGAAGCCTCGGGAAGCGGCCGGGGCTTCCGGGAAGCCCTGGCCCTGGCCCAAGAAGGGGGAAAGGTTCTCCTCCTGGGGGCCCCGGGGCTGGAGTGGGCCGATCTCTCCCCCTTCTGGTTCAAGGAGGTGGGCCTCCTGGGGAGCTACACCTACACCCGGGAGGAGTTCGCCGAGGCCGTGGGCCTCCTGCCCAACCTCCGGGGTCTGGAAGGCCTGGTGGGGGGTACCTTCCCCCTGGAAAGGTGGCCCGAGGCCCTCGCCGCCCGCGGCAAGGCCCTTCTCAGACCCGGCTGAAGGGCCTTGGGAAGCGGCAGCCCCGCCTCCCGGGCCTACCGGCCTACCCGGCAGACCCCTACCCCCTGCCCCCGGTCCACCCGGCATTCCCGGGGGCAGAGATCGCAGCCGGCCAAGGACTCGAGGGCCGCCGCCCGCTCCTTGAGGCAGGCTTCCCCGTAGGCCCGGAGGGAGACGGGGAGGTGGCCCCGGAGGACAAAGCGGCCGTCTCCGTGGACCTCCGTAGGCACCCCGGCCACCATGGGCAGCCTCGCTGTGCCAAAAAGGTGGCCACCCCCCTAGCACCTCTGCCCCCTTGGCGCTATACTCCGGCCAACCCGGAGGCAGCCGTGGCCTGGGAAGAAGCCTTTCAGGAAGCAGGGGAAAAGCTCAGGGGCCTGCTTAAGGAGATCAAGCGTGTCATCGTGGGCCAGGACCGCCTCCTGGAGAGAATGCTGGTGGCCCTCCTGGCCCGGGGCCATCTGCTCATCGAGGGGGTACCGGGGCTGGCCAAGACCCTGGCGGTCAAGACCCTAAGCCAGGCCTTGGGGGGCACCTTCAAGAGGATCCAGTTCACCCCCGACCTGGTGCCCGCGGACCTCCTGGGCACCCGGGTCTACAACCCCAAGGAGGGGGAGTTCCGCACCGAGCTCGGACCCATCTTCGCCCACCTCCTCCTGGCCGACGAGATCAACCGGGCCCCCGCCAAGGTGCAGTCGGCCCTCCTGGAGGCCATGCAGGAGCGCCAGGTAACCATCGGCAAGGAGACCTACCCCTTGCCGGATCCCTTTTTGGTTCTCGCCACCCAAAACCCCATCGAGAGCGAGGGCACCTATCCCCTGCCCGAGGCCCAGCTGGACCGCTTCCTCCTCAAGGTGGTGGTGGACTATCCCGCCTTCCACGAGGAGCTCCGGATCGTGGAGCGCATGACGGCGGGGGAAGAGATCCGGGTGGCGAAGGTCCTCCCCCTGGAGGAGCTCCTGGCCATCTCCCGCCTGGCCGACCGGGTCTACGTCCACCCCAAGGTGGCGGAGTACGCGGTCGCCCTGGTGCAAGCCACCCGGGACCTGGAGGGGGCAGGGCTTAGGGACCTCAAGCCCTTCGTGGCCTACGGGGCAAGCCCTAGAGCTTCCTTGGCCCTAGTCCAGGGGGCTAAGTCCCTGGCCCTCCTGCGGGGCCGGGCCCACGCCCTTCCCGAGGAGGTGCGCGACCTCTACTTGGACGCCCTCCGCCACCGCCTGGTCCTCTCTTACCAGGCCCTGGCGGAAGGGGTGAGGGCGGAAAGCGTGCTGGAGGCCATCCTGAAGCGCTTCCCTCCGCCCTTCGTGCCCTTCCACGACCCCCATGGAGACGCCCGAAGCCCTTTTGGCCCGGCTGGAGCTTGAAGCGGTACGTCCCCTAGACGGGTTCCTCTTCGGGGACTATCGGGGAGTGTTCTACGGGAAGAGCCTGGAGCTGGCGGAAATCTCCCCCTATAGCCCAGGGGACGAGGCGGAGCGCATTGACTGGCCGGCCACCGCCCGCACGGGGGAGCTCCACGTGCGCCGCTTCCGCGAGGAGCGGGAGCTCACCCTCTGGCTCCTCCTGGACGGGAGCCCCTCCATGCGCTTCGGCTCCCGCAGGCGGGAGAAGTACCGCCTGGCCCTGGAACTGGCCCTGGCCATCGC
Organism: Thermus thermamylovorans; assembly: GCF_004307015.1. Lineage (NCBI taxonomy): Bacteria > Thermotogati > Deinococcota > Deinococci > Thermales > Thermaceae > Thermus > Thermus thermamylovorans. The sequence continues at coordinate 25,152 of NZ_SIJL01000009.1, read as the reverse complement.
CTACATCGCCCTGCGCCACGGAAACCGGGTGGGAGCCATCCTGCCCGCTGGCCTTCTGCCCCCCCGGGGGGGCAAGGCCCAGGCCCTCCTCCTGGCCCGGGAGGCCCAAAGGACCGGGGGAAGCCGCCCCCTGGGGGAGGCCCTGGACCTCCTGGGACGGGTGGGAAGGCGGCGGAGTCTCTCCTTTGTCTTCTCGGACTTCCTGGACCCCTTTTACGCCCCCCTCGCCCGCCTGGCCGCCCGGCACGACCTGGTGGCGGTCCTGGTGGAAGACCCTTGGGAGCGGGAACTGCCCGGGGCGGGGGTGCTCCCCTTCTTCGACCCGGAAACGGGGGAGGAGGTAGAGGTGAACGCTTTGGACGGCCGGGTGCGGGAGGCTTACCGGAGGCGGGCCGAGGCCCTCCGGCGGGCAAGGGTGGGGGAGATCCGGCGGGCGGGGGCGGACCTCCTCCCGGCCTCCACGGAGGAGGACCTGGTTCCCCTGCTCCTCCGCTTCGTGGAGAGGAGGCGAAAGTGGCCTTCAAGAGCCCCGAGGGTTTCCTCCTAGGCCTTGTTCTCCTCGGGACCGGGGTAGCCCTCCTCTGGCTCAGCCACCGGGCGGGCCAAAGGCGGCTTGGCCGCTTCCTGGACCCCCACCTCCTCCCCCGGACCAGGCCCCTACCCCTGCCGTACCTCCTGGGCCTTTTGCTCCTCCTTCTGGCGGCGGGCCGCCCCGAGGCCAGCCTGCCCTGGCGGGAGAACCTCACCCAGGTGATGCTGGTGGTGGACACCAGCCACTCCATGGCCGCGGATGACGAGCCCCCAAGCCGCCTGGAACGGGCCAAAGCCCTGGCAAAGGCCTTCCTGACGGGCCTGGACCCCTCGGCCAAGGTGGGGCTCGTGGGGTTCGGCCCCCACGGGGCCCTCCTCTTCCCCCCCTCCACAGACCGCGAGGGGCTTCTGGAGGTTCTGGAAGCCCTCCGCCCCCAGGGGAACACCGCCTTGGCCCAGGGTCTGGCCGTGGCCCGCCGGGCCCTGAGGCCGGAAGGGCCCGCGGGCCGGGACCTGCCCGAAGCCCGCCCCCCGGCGGCCCTCCTGGTCCTCTCCGACGGGGCCGCCAACGTGGGGGGCGATCCCGTGGAGGAGGGCCGGGCCCTGGCCCGGGCGGGCCTGCCCGTCTTCGTCCGTCCCCTGGGGGACCCCCGGGGTACGGTGAGCCGTATCGGTGAGGGGCTTTTCTTCGTCCCCGCCGACCCCCTCGGCCTCTTGCGCCTAGCCCAGGCCACGGGAGGAGGGGTGCTGGAGGAGGACTTCCGGCCCCTGTACCGGGTCCTGAAGCCCCACCGCGCCTGGCGGAGGCAGCCCCGGGACCTCTCCCAGGCCCTGGTGGCAGCCGGCTTCCTCCTCTTCGCCTTCGGGGCCTACCGGAGCCTGGCCCAGGAAGGGAGGTGGCCGTGAGCCTTCTGGCCCCCGAGGCCCTAAGCCTCCTGTTCCTCTTGGGCTTCCTCCTCCTCGGCCTCCACCGGAGGAGGCCCAAAGCCCGCCTACCCCATCCCCTCGTCCCCCTCCTCCGGGAGGCGGCCCGGGAGGCCCGGGGGCCTTTGCCCTGGCTTCCCACCCTCCTGTTTGCCCTGGGCCTCCTCCTCCTGGCCCTAGCGGCGGCCCGGCCCCTCCTCCCCCTGCCCGGCCGGGGAGGAGGGGGGGTGGCCATCCTGGTGGTGGACGTGAGCCGAAGCATGATGGCCACCGACCTCAGGCCAAACCGCCTCGAGGCCGCCAAGGAGGCGGCCCGGACTTTCCTCCAGGAGGCGCCCCCGGGGGTGCGGATCGGCCTGGTGGCCTTTAGCGGTTTCGCCCAGACCCTCCAGCCCCCCACCCGGGACCGCCCGCGCCTCCTCCAGAGTCTGGAAAGCCTGGAGTTCGGCCGCTCCACGGCCATCGGGGAAGGCCTCCTGGAGGCTTTGCGGCTAATCCGCGAGGCGGGGGGCCGGGGGGAGATCCTCCTCCTCACCGACGGGCGCAACCGCACCGGGGCGGACCCCTTGGAGGCCGCGGCCGAGGCCGCCCGGATGGGGGTGCGCATCTTCGCCGTGGGGGTGGGGGTACCCGGCTGGACCCCGGGCCCAGAGGACCCGGTGAGCGGTTTGGGCTTCCTCGCCGGAGCCTTTGAACTGGACGAAGAGCTCCTGTGGTCCTTGGCAGCCTTCACCGGGGGCCAGTACTACCTGGTGACCTCGGAGGGGGACCTGTCCGCCCTGTACCGGGAGCTGGCCCAGGGCCTGCGCCTGGAGGCGCGGACCGCGGAGGCCACCGGGCCTTTGGGCCTTCTGGGGGGCTTCCTGGCCCTCCTGGGCCTGACCGTCCGGCGCTACCTTTCGCCCGCCTGAGCACCCCGCTGCGGCCTGGGCTGAGGCGCGGGGGCCTCAGAGAGGTGCGCAGGCCGGTGTTCCTCTCCCGGTGGGGCAACCTGGGCGCAGCGGCACCTAGGAGCCGCCGAAGGGGTTTGGGGCGGGCTGCACAGGGAGGAGTTCCTGGGGCTCCCCCCCGGGGATGGGAAGCAGGCGGAAAAACTCCCCGTTCCAGAAGAGGTACACCTGGGGCTCGCAGCTCCCCTCCTCCCCCTGGGGGAAGGGGAAGGATTGCACGGGAAGGACGCCGTAGGCCTCTTGCGGGCCCAAGGGATCCCGGGCCGCCGGGAAGGCGGCCATCCAGACCGCGCCCGCCCCCAGGAGCCCCCCCAGGGCCAGGCCCAAAAGGAAGGGTCTCATGCCCTAAGGGTAGCAGGCCGCCCCCCTCCGCGCAGGGAGGAAGCGCCCCTTCCCTCAAACCCCTTGCGGCCCCGCCCACCTTTTCCCCTCCTCTTCCGCCTTAGGCTGAAGCCATGCACCCCGTGGTCCTCCTGCTTTGGGGCTTCCTTCGGGCTCGGGCCCTGGCCCCGGGGGACAAGGCCCCCCTCCTCCAGGCCCAGGACAGCTACGGCCGCCCCGTGGATCTGAGGGGCACCTGGGCCGTCCTCTGGTTTTACCCCAAGGCCCATAGCCCCGGCTGCACCTTCCAGGCCAAGCGCTACTCGGAGCTCTACGAGGAGTTCCGGCGCCTGGGGGTCCAAGTCTACGGGGTGAGCCACGACCCAGCCTCCGAGCAGTGCGCCTTCTTGGAGCGGCTGGCCCTCCAGGGGGGGATGATCCCCGACCGGGACGGGCGTCTGGCCCGGGCCTACGGGGTGCGGAGCCTCTTCGGCTTCTACAGCCGGGACACGGTGCTCATCCACCCCGAGGGCCGCATCGAAAGGGTCTGGCGGGGGGTGAACCCCCTGAAGGACGCGGACACGGTCCTGGCCTACCTGAAGGGGCGCCTCCGCTGACGCCACCCCGGCCCCAGTACCCCGCCGCGGCCTGCACCCCAGGGGGGGCGCCAAAGGCCGTGGCCAGGCCCCTTCCCTTCTTCCCCGTGGGGGGACCCCCGTGCACGGGCAGCCAACCCCCGCAGACCCGGGCCCCGGAGCAAGCGGGAAAGGCTTCCAATCCGTAGCCAATCCTTGACCCAAGCGGATTCCAAGGGTATCCTGCCTGCAAATGGCGGAGCCCGTGCTGGCCTTCTTGGCCTTTCTGCCCATCCTGGTGGTGCTGGTCCTCATGCTGGGCCTGGGCTGGGGAGCGCGGCAGGCCATGCCCTTCTCCCTCCTCACCGTGGCCCTGGTGGGCCTCCTGGCCTGGCAGGTCCCCGGGGTGGTGGTCCTGGCCGCCGCCATCCAGGGGATCTGGGTGGCCCTCTCCCTGCTCTGGATCATCTTCGGGGCCCTCTTCCTGCTCGCGGTCCTGAGCCGCTCGGGGGCGGTGGAGGCCATCCGCAAGGGCCTCCGGACGGTGAGCCCCGACCGCAGGATCCAGGCCATCCTGGCGGGGTTCCTCCTGGGCTGCTTCATCGAGGGGGCCTCCGGCTTCGGCACCCCGGCGGCGGTGGTGGGACCCCTGCTCCTGGCCCTGGGCTTCCCCGCGGCGGCGGCGGTGATGGTGGGGCTCATGGCCCAGTCCACCCCCGTTTCCTTCGGGGCCATCGGCACCCCCATCCTGGTGGGGGTCCGGAGCGGGCTGGACGCCCCCCCGGTGCGGGAATACCTGGCCCTGGCGGGGGTGAGCCTCGAGGCCTACGCCTGGGAGATCGCCCGCTTCGTGGCCCTCATCCACGGCCTGGTGGGCCTCCTCATGCCCCTCCTCATCGCCATGATGCTCACCCGCTTCTTCGGGGAAAGGCGCTCCTGGCGGGAGGGCCTTGCCGTCTGGCCCTTCGCCCTCTTCGCCGGGGCGGCCTTCGTGGTGCCCTACGTGCTCACCGCCTGGACCCTGGGCCCCGAGTTCCCCTCCCTCTTCGGGGGGCTTCTGGGCCTGGCGGTGGCGGCCTACGCCGCCCGGCGGGGCTTCCTCCAGCCCAAAACCCCTTGGGACTTCCCCCGGCGGGAGGCCTGGCCCGCCTGGTGGATGGGGACCCTGGAGCCCCCCAAGGAGAAGGAGGGGCCGGGGATGCCCCTCTTCCGGGCCTGGACCCCCTATGTGGTCCTGGGCCTCCTCCTGGTCCTCACCCGGCTGGAGGCCCTCCCCTTGCGGGGCTGGCTCACCCAGGTGGACCTGGCCCTCCGGAACATCCTGGGCACCGGGATCTCCCAGGGCTGGCAGATCCTGTACTCCCCGGGGACCATCCTTCTCCTGGTGGGGGTCCTGGCGGGCCTCCTCCTCTACGGGATGGGCCCCAGGTCCATCGGCCTGGCGGCCCGGGAGGCCTTCTCCCAGGTGCGGGCGGCCTCGCTGGCCTTACTGGTGGCCCTGCCCATGGTGCGCATCTTCATCGAGTCGGGCCGGAACACCTCCGGCCTGGAGTCCATGCCCCTCCTCCTGGCGGGCTTCGTGGCCGAGAACGTGGGCCTGGCCTGGCCCGCCTTCGCCGCGGTCATCGGGGCCCTGGGGGCCTTTGTGGCCGGGAGCAACACCGTGTCCAACCTGATGTTCGCCCTCTTCCAGTGGGGGGTGGCCGACCGCCTGGGCCTGCCCCACGCCCTGATCGTGGCCCTGCAGGCGGTGGGCGGGGCCGCGGGCAACATGATCACCGTGCACAACGTGGTGGCCGCCGCGGCCGTCACCGGGCTCATCGGCCGGGAGGGGCCCCTCCTGCGCCTCACCGTCCGCCCCACCCTCCTCTACCTCCTCCTGGCGGGATTCTTTGGGTGGGTCCTGCTCCGCTTTTTCTGAGGGGCGGAAGGGGGGCTCGGTACCCCGTTAGGCCACGACGGGGCCCTGAAGGGGCTACGGGTGCGCTCTTTCCCCTGTGGATGCGCACCTAAGCCTTCTCTCAGGGAAAGGGCTCTATGATGGGGGCGTGTACGCCCTCCGCGAGGCCCTGCGCCAGATCCTCCGCCACCCCACCTCTAGCCTCGCCACCTTCTTCACCGCCCTGGTCTCCTTCGCCCTCCTCTACTTCCTGGGCCTTCTCCTTTGGAACCTGGAGCGGGTGGTGCAGGGCCTGGAGCGGGAGCTGGAGGTGGCGGCCTTTCTGGCCAGGGAGGCCGACGTGGAAGCCCTCCTGGGCGAGGTCCAGAACTGGCCCGAGGTCAGGGCGGTGCGCCTGGAGCCCAAGGAGGAGGCCCTGGCCCAGCTGATCCTGGACTACCCCTACCTGGCCGAGGCCCGCGACCTGGTGGAAAACCCCCTCCCCGACACCCTCAGGCTCAAGCTGAGCGAGCCGGAAGCGGTGCGGGAGGTGGCGGAACGGCTGAGGCGGCTTCCCGGGGTGGAGGGGGTGGAGTACGGAGGGGAGCTTACGGAACGCCTGGTACAGGTGATGGCGGGAAGCCGGGTGGCCATGGGCCTTCTGGTGGGGCTTCTCCTCCTCAACACCTTCTTCAGCGTCATGGGGGCCATCCGGCTCAGCGTGGAAAGCCGAAGGGAGGCTTTGGGTATCATGCTCCTGGTGGGCGCCACGCGGCGGTTCGTCCAGGGCCCCTTCGTGCTGGAGGGGGTCCTCCTCACCCTAGGGGCGGGGATTCTGGCCGTCCTCTTCGGCGGGCTCCTCTACCGGGCCCTGGCCCAGGCCGCCCAGGGCCTCCTCCCCTTCCTCCCCGTCCTGGGCCAGGACGACCTCCTGCGCACCGGGGGGGTGGTCCTCCTCCTGGCCCTGGTCCTGGGCGCGGGGGGGGCCTTCATGGCCAGCCGGGCCCACCTGAAGGAGGCCTGATGCGGTGGCTTTGGCCCCTTCTCCTCCTGCCCCTCCTGGCCCTGGCCCAGGACGTGGCCACCCAGGAGCGGCGGGTGCGCTCCCTGGAAGAGGAGCTGGCCCGGGCCCGGACCCTGGAGCGGCAGATGGAGGCGAGGGTCCAGGCCCTGAACCGGGAGCTGGCCCGCCTCTCCCAAAGGACGCAGAACCTGCTGGCGGAGAAGACCCGCCTCGAGGGGGAGATCGCCCGGCTGGAAGGGGAGCGGGCCGCCCTGAGGCGGGAGGTGGCCCGCCTGCAGGGGGAGGTGCGGCGCACGGAGGAGCGCATCGCCCGGCTGGAAAGGGACCTGGAAAGCCTTAAGGATCGGCTGCAGGCCCTGATGCAAAGCCTCCACCGGGAGCGGGCGGGAAGATACCTACCCCTCCTCCGGGCCCAGTCCTTCACCGACCTGGCGGTGCGGGCCCGGTGGGTGGGGTACATCTCCCGGCGGGACGCGGAGGTGGTGCGGGCCATCCAGACCACCCTCCAGGCCCTGAGGGCCGAGCGGGAGCGCCTCGGCCTCCTCCTCGCCGACCTCTCCGCCCGGGAGGAGGCCCTGGCCCGGGCGCAAAGGGGCCTGGAGGCGCGGCAGGAGGAGCTTACCGCTACCCTGGAGGCCCTGAGGCAGGAGGAGGAGGGCACCCGCGCCCTCCTCCGGGAAGCCCTAGGGGAGAGGCAGCGCCTGCAGGGGAACCTGGCGGCCCTTCAGGCCCGGATCCTGGCCGAACGGCAGCGGCTTTTGGAGCTCCAGCGCCAGGAGGAGGAGAGAAGGCGGCAGGAGGCCCTGAGGCGCCAGGCCGCGGCCCGGCCGGCCCAGGTGGTGGTCCCTCCCCCACCCCTCCCCGCCGCCGTGGGGCGCCTGGCCTTCCCCGTTCCCGGGGGCCGGGTCCTGATCCCTTACGGGCAGGAAGGCCCCTTCCAGGTGATCCAGGCCCCCGCGGCGGGGAGCCCGGTACAGGCGGCGGCCGACGGCTACGTGGCCGGCATCCTCTACCTCCCCAACCTGGGTTACACGGTGATGCTGGTGCACACGGAGACCCTGGCCACCGTCTACACCAACCTGCAGGAGCCCCTGGTGGGGGAGGGGGAGGGGGTGCGCCGGGGGCAGGTTCTGGGCTACACGGGGGGTGGCCTCCTCATCCGCCCGGAGGAGCTGGAGTTCCGGGTGGCGGTGCGGGTGGGCCTGGAGACCCGCTTCGTGGACCCGGCGGCCTACTACTAAAGCCCCTGCCGCAGCTTTCCCTGCGGCAGGGGTCCCCAAGGCCTCAAGCGGGCTCGATCAGCCCGTAGTTCCCGTCCTTGCGGCGGTAGATGACGTTGATCTCCTCGGTGTGAGCGTTCCGGAAGACGAAGAAGTCGTGGCCCAGGGCCTCCATCTGGAAGGCAGCCTCCTCGGGGTCCATGGGCTTCATCTCGAAGCGCTTGACCCGCACGATCCTGGGGCCCTCCTCCTCCTCGGGCTTGCGCAGGGCCTCCAGATCCCGCACCTCCGGGGGCGGGGGGCCTTGGTAGGAGTGGCGCTTGCCGATGAAGCGGCGCTCCCGGTAGCGCTTGAGCTGGGTCTCCAACCGGTCCACCATGCGGTCGATGGCGGCGTAGAGGTCAGGGTCCTCCTCCTCCACCCGCACGAGCCCCCCGGGGAGGTCCACCTGCACCTCGGCCTTGGCCTTCTTCTCCACGTGGGGGCTCGCCGCCAAGGAGAGCACCACCTTGGCCATGAGCTCCCCGTTCTGGTAGCGGTCCAGGCGGGAAAGCTTCCGCTCCACGTAGTCCCGGATGGCGTCGGTGATCTCCAGGTTACGGCCGATGAGCTTGTAGACGTTCACATGCCCTCCTTTCCGCCCCGGTCAGGGCTTTCCCTTACCCTTATGCTACCACCCTCCCCAGGGCGCTCGTCCCGCACCACCTGCCCCGCCTTCAGGACCACCACCCGGGCGGGGTAGGCCTCCAGGAGCTCCCGGCTGTGGGTGGCCACCACCACCGTGGCCCCCCGGGCGTGGGCCCCTTTGAGGATCTCCAGGACGGAGAGGGCGTTGCCCGGGTCCAGGTTGCCCGTGGGCTCGTCGGCCAGAACCACGGGGGGGTCCAGGAGGAGGGCCCGGGCCAGGGCCACCCGCTGGGCCTCCCCCACGGAGAGCTCCTCGGGAAAGGCCCGCTTCTTGTGGAAAAGCCCCACCCGGCGCAGGGCGGTGGCGATCCGCTCGGGCCATTCTTTGCGCCTGACCCCCTGAACCTCCAGGACGAAAGCCAGGTTCTCCTCCACCGTCATGTCGGCGAGAAGGCGGTGATCCTGGAAGACCATGCCGATGCGGCGCCGGTGGAAGGCCACCTGGTCCCCCCGGAGGTGCCTCAGGTTCTGCCCGGCGAAGTAGACCGCCCCCTGGGTGGGCAGGAGCCTCCTGAGGATGAGGGCAAGCAGGGTGGACTTCCCCGCCCCCGAGTGGCCCACCACGTAGACGAACTCCCCCTTTTTGACCTCCAGGTTCACGTGGTAAAGGGCCTTGGTCCCGGTCCGGGGGTACTCCAGGCTCACCCGGTGGAAGGCGATCATGCCCCCACTATACGGGGTACCCATGGGCCAGGCCACGCTCGTTTCTCACGGAAGGGGGCTATAGTAGAAGTCAGGTGAGGGAGAAGATGAAGCGAAGCGCGTGGATCGTCGCGGGGCTGGGCGTGCTCTTGGCCCTGGTGTACGCCCAACTGCCCCGCCCCCAGGCGGAAAGCCTTCTGCAGAACCCCAACGGCCAGGCCCTCCTCGAGGTCTACCAACGCCTGCAGCAGGACTACCTGGAAACCCTGCCCCGGGAAAGGCTCAACGCCCTTCTGGAAGGGGCCATCGGCGGCATGATCTCCTCCCTGAAGGACCCCTTCACCAGCTACTCCCCACCCCAAAGGGCAAGCCTTCGCCAGGAGGACCTCCGGGGGGAGTTCTTCGGCATCGGGGCCACCCTAAGCCCCGCCAACCCCGACGGCACCGGGGCCCGGATCATCGGGGTGATGCCAGGCCTGCCCGCCCAGCGGGCGGGGATGCGGGCGGGGGACGTGATCCTGGAGGTGGACGGGGAGGACGTCACCGGCCTCCCCCTCCAGGAGGTGGTGGCCCGGATCCGCGGGCGGGAGGGCACCCAGGTGACCATCTCCGTGCGCCGGGAAGGGGTGCCCTCCCCCCTGGTCTTCGAGCTGGTGCGGGAGCGGGTGGAGATCATCTCCGTCTCCACGGGGCGCATCGGCGAGGTGGGCTACATCGCCCTGGAGACCTTCGGCAACTTCCGGGTGGAGGACCAGCTCAAAAGGGCCATCGACGAGCTTAAGGCCCAGGGGGTGACCAAGCTCATCTTCGACCTGCGGGACAACGGGGGCGGCCTCCTGGACCAGGGCTGCGCCGTGGCCAGCGCCTTCCTCCGGGAGGGCCCCATCGTCTACACCCGCACCCGGAACCTCACCCGGGTCTGGTGCGAGGCCTCGGGGAGGCCCCTCTGGGACGGGCCCATGGTGGTCCTGGTGAACGGCAACTCCGCCTCCGCCAGCGAGATCGTGGCCGGGGCCCTCCAGGACTACGGCCGGGCCAAGGTGATCGGGGAGCGCACCTTCGGCAAGGGGGTGGGCCAGACCCCCTACACCCTGGCCAACGGGGGGGAGCTCACCCTGGTGACCTTCGAGTGGCTCACCCCCAAGCGGCGGGCCCTGAACCGGGAGGGCCTGACCCCGGACCTCGAGGTGCCGGACACCCGCTTCCCCACCCCCTTCTCCTTCCAGGGAGCGGGGGCCCCGCCGGGGGCGGAGATCACCGTGACCCTCAACGGCCGCACGGTCACGGTTCGGGCCGACGAGGAGGGGAAGTTCACCTACGCCGAGCCCCAGCGCCAGCGCCCCCTGGCCGAGGAGCGGGGCCGGGCGGTCTTGGACCTGGAGAACGACGCCATCCTGCGGCGGGCCCTGGAGGAGCTGGGCGTCCGCTAGCCCCCGCCAAAGCCGGGGGGCCGGGGCTTACCCCGGCCCCCCCTCGCCTACCCCCTACCGGACCACCGCCCCCGGGGGGATATCCCCCTCCACCGTCGCCAGGGCTAGCCTATCCCCCTCCTGGGCGGCCAGGATCATGCCCTGGCTCTCCACGCCCCGGAGCCTGGCGGGCTTGAGGTTGGCCACCAGCACCACCTTCTTCCCCACGAGCTCCTCGGGGCGGTACCAGCGGGCGATGCCCGCCACCACCGTGCGCTCCTCGTTTCCCAGGGAGAGCCTCAGCACCAGGAGCCTGTCGGCGTTGGGGTGCCGTTCTGCCGCCACCACCTCCGCCACCCGCAGCTCCACCTTGGCGAAGTCCTCGAGGCCGATCCGTCCGCCCTGCGGCCCCTTGACCTCCGCGCTGCCTCCTGGCCCCGCCCTTTGCGGCGCGGCCTCCTTGGGAAAGAGCACGGGGGCCTCCTCCGGGATGGGAAGGGGCTCGGCAAGGCCCCAGCGCTCGGCCTCCTCCAGGCGCACCTCCTCCTTCAGCCCCAGGGCCCGGCGGAGCTCGGCTATCTTGTCCGGCATGGCGGGGGTGAGGAGGATGGAGGCGATGCGCAAGCCCTCCACCACCCGGTAGAGGACCGCCCTGGCCTCCCCCGGGTCCTTGCGGTATAGCTCCCAGGGGCGCCTCTCGTTGATGTAGCGGTTCAGGCCCTTCACGTAGGCCATGGCCTCCTCGAGGGCCACGTGGAACTTTAGCTCCCGCACCAAAAGGCGGAGGCGCTCCGCCAGCCGGGTACCCTCCTCCACCTCTTCCCCGGCCACCGGCTCCGGCACCCGCCCTTCCGCGTAGCGCAGGAGCATGGCCCGGGTGCGCTGCACCAGGTTCCCCAGGTCGTCGGCCAGGTCGGCCTCGTACCGGGTCCTCAGGGCCTCCTCGCTCACCGGGGTGTCCTGGCCGTAGGGGATTTCCCGGAGAAGGTAGTAGCGCACCGCGTCCTTCCCGTACCGCTCCGCCAGGGCGAAGGGGTCCACCACGTTCCCCAGGGTCTTGCTCATCTTGCGCCCGTCCGGGCCCAGGAGGAACCCCCCCACCCCCAGGTGCCGGTACATGGGGATGCCCGCCGCCTTCAGCATGGTGGGCCAGAAGACCGCGTGGGGCTTCAGGATGTCCTTGCCGATGAGGTGCCAGGCGTGGGGCCAGAAGATCCGGTAGCCTTCCCCGTCGGGGTAGCCCAGGGCGGAGACGTAGTTGAGGAGGGCGTCGAACCACACGTAGGTCACGTGCCCCTCATCCCACGGCAGGGGGATGCCCCAGGGGACCCGGGCCTTGGGCCGGGAGATGGAGAGGTCCCCGATGGGCTCGGCGAGCATGGCGAGCACCTCGTTGCGGTACCCCTCGGGGCGGATGAGGTCGGGATGGGTCTGCAGGTAGTCGATGAGCCACTCCCGGTACCGCTCCATGCGGAAGAAGTAGTTGCCCTCTTTGCGCCTCTCCACGGGCCGCCCATGTAGGGGGCAAAGGCCCTCGGAAAGCTCCTTCTCCGTGTAAAAGCGCTCGCAGGAGACGCAGTAAAGCCCCTCGTACTCCCCGTAGTAGATGTCCCCCGCCTCGTAGACCTTCTGGAGTACCCCTTGCACCACCCGCCGGTGCCTTTCCTCCGTGGTGCGGATGAAGCCATCGTAGGCGATGCCCAGGAGGTCCCAGGCCCGCCGGAAGCGCTCAGAAACCCGGTCCACGAAGGCCTTGGGGTCCTCCCCCGCCCCCAGAGCGGCCCGGTAGACCGTCTCCCCGTGCTCGTCGGTACCCGTGAGGAAGAAGGTCCGGTAGCCGTCCAGGCGGTGCCACCGGGCCAGGAAGTCCGCCACCACCGTGGAGTAGGCGTGGCCCAGGTGGGGCTCGGCGTTCACGTAGTAGATGGGGGTGGTGATGTAAAAGACCTTTTCCACGCTCGCCTCCTAAAAAACCCGGGGCATGCGCCCCGGGCGGGGAAGCCCCCCTGCCCTACCCCCGGGGCATGCCCTTCATGGGCAACATCTTAACACCCGGGAGCCCGGGGCACACCCTGAGGGGTCCTTCCCCTGGGAAAAGGACACCCCCCCAACCCCTTTGCGGCCCCCCTTGGCCTGGGCCGCCACGGGGCGACTAGGGCAGGAGCTCCTCCACCCCCAAAGGCCCCGCCACCAGGGCCCGGGTGGCCAGGCCCACAAAGAGCCCCGTTTCCACCACCCCGGGGATCTCCAGAAGGGCCCGGTGAAGGCCCATTGGGTCCCCGATGGGCCCGAAGCGGCAGTCGGCGATGAGGTGGCCGCCGTCGGTGAAGTAGACCTCGTCCCCGTCCATGCGGAGCTCGGGCTCTCCCCCCAGGGCAGCGATGGCCCGGAGGGTGGCCCGGTAGCCGAAGGGCACCACCTCCACCGGCACCGCCCCCCGCCCCAAAACCGGCACCTTCTTGGTGTGGTCGGCGACCACGAGGAACTCCCTGGCGGAACTCTCCACGATCTTCTCCCGCAGGAGGGCCCCGCCCCTCCCCTTCACCAGGGAGAGGTCCGGGGCGATCTCGTCCGCCCCGTCGATGGCCAGGTCCACCCCTTCCGGGGGGAGGTCCACGAGGGGGATGCCCTCCTTGAGGGCCAGGGCCTCCGTGGCCCTGGAGGTGGGCACCCCCCGCACCCCCCTTAGCTCCCCCTCCCGCAGGCGGCGGGCGAGCTCCAGCACCGCGTAGCGGGCGGTGGAGCCGGTGCCCAGGCCCACCAGCATCCCATCCTGCACGTAGGCCACCGCGGCGTGGGCCGCCTCCTTCTTGTAGCTCTCCAGGGGCCTCTCCATCACGACCCCTTAAGGGCCCGGAGGGCCTCGGCCACCTCCTCCGCGTGGCCCTCGGGGGAGACCTTCCGCCACACCTTGGCGATGCGCCCCTCGGGGTCGATGAGGAAGGTCTGGCGCAGAACCCCCTCGTACTCCTTGCCGTAGAGGTTCTTCTTGCCCCAGGCCCCGTAGGCCAGGATGGCCTGGCGCCCGGGGTCGGAGAGGAGGGGGAAGTTCAGGCCGTACTTCTCCGCGAAGCGCCGGTGGCTCTCCACGTCGTCCGCGGAAACCCCCAGGACCACCGCCCCCAGGGCCACCAGGTCCCCCATGCGGTCGCGGAAGCCGCAGGCCTCCTTGGTGCACCCCGGGGTGTCGTCCTTGGGGTAGAAGTAGAGGACCACCCATCTCCCCCGGTAATCGGAAAGCCGGTGAGTCCGCCCCTCCTGGTCGGGTAGGGCAAAGTCGGGTGCAGCAGTTCCAGGCTCCATGAGGGCATCTTACCCCAAGCCCCCGGAGCGGGGATAAGGGGGCGCTAAAGTTTGTAGCCGAAACGGCGGAGAAGGTCTTTGCGCCAGGCCACCTCGGCCTCGTCCTCCACCCCCAGGGGCCCGTAGCCGTCCATGACCCCCAGGATGGCCCTCTGCTCCCCCTCCTCCGCCACCACCACCTGGAGGGGGTTGGCGGTGGCGGCGAAGATCCTGACCACCTCGGGGCAAGCCTTCACCGCGTGTAGGACGTTGATAGGGTAGAAGCCCTCCCCCAAGACGATGAGGAAGGTGTGCCCTGCCGCCAGGCTCAGGAGGTTCTTCACCGCCAGCTCGGTGAGCTCGGGGTCGGTGCCCGAGCGGCGGATGAGGCGCTTACCGCTGGCCTCGGAGAAGGCGAGGCCGAACCGGATGCCCGGCACCGCGGTGACCAGGGCCTCGTGCAGGTCCTCCACCGTCTTGATGAAGTGGGCCTGGCCCAGGATGACGTTCAGGTTTGCCGGTTTCTCGATGGGGATCAGCTTCAGCTCCATGCCCCCATTCTACCCGTGGCCCAGGCCCCACCCGAAGGCCCCTGGAAGGTGCTAGGATGGGGCCCATGGACGTCCTGGAGAAGGCGGTGGCGGGGGAGCGGCTTTCCGAGGCGGAGGTGGTGGCCCTCTTCCACCTCCCCCTCCCCGAGCTGGCCGCCGCCGCCCACGAGGTGCGTCTACAAAAGACGGACCCCGAGGTGGTGACCTTCCTCATCGACCGGAACATCAACTATACCAACGTCTGCACCGTGGCCTGCGCCTTCTGCGCCTTCTACCGCACCAGGCGGCAGAAGGACGCCTACACCCTCACCTACGAGGCCATCGCCCAGAAGGTGGAGGAGCTCTACCGGGTGGGGGGGAGGCGCATCCTCATGCAAGGGGGGGTGAACCCGGAGCTTCCTCTGGAATGGTACCTGGACCTCCTGCGCTACCTGAAGGGCCGTTTCCCCGACCTGCGCATCGACGCTTTCAGCCCCGAGGAGATCCTGGGCCTGGAACGGCTCACCGGCCTCCGGGCGGAGGAGGTCCTGGAGAGGCTCAAGGAGGCGGGCCTGGACGGGATGCCGGGAGCGGGGGCGGAGATCCTGGTGGACGAGGTGCGGCTAGGGGCGGCCCCGGCCCGCATAAGGACGGCGGACTGGTACCGCATCGTGGACGCCGCCCAGTCCTTGGGGCTTTACACCCTGGCCAGCATGGTGATCGGCTTCGGGGAAGGCCCCAGGGAGCGCACAGCCCACCTCCTGGGCCTCCGCGCCCAGCAGGACCGGGCCCTCGAGCGCTACGGCAACGGCTTTGCCGCCTTTGCCCTTTGGACCTTGCAGGTGGAGCACACCCGCCTGAAGGGGAAGGCCCCGGGGGCCACGGCCCACGAGTACCTGAGGACCTTAAGCGTGGCCCGGCTCGCCCTGGACAACCTTGCCCACCTGCAGGCCTCCTGGCCCACCCTGGGGTTCAAGGTGGCCCAGGCCGCCCTCTACTACGGGGCCGACGACTTCGGCAGCACCATGCTGGAGGAGAACGTGGTCTCGGCGGCAGGGGGGCATGGGCGCACCCACGCCACGGTGCGCCAGATCGTGCGCCACATCGTGGACGCAGGCTTCCGCCCCGCGGAGCGGGACCCCCTCTACCGCATCCTGCGCTACCCGGACCCCGAGGCCATCCTGGCCGAGAAGGAGCCGGTGGAACTCCCCCTGGCCTAACACCCTTTTCCGCCGAACCCCCCGCCTCACCGAGGCGGAGGAGGCGGCCACCCTTCCCACGGACCCCTAGGGGGACGGGGTCCGCGTGGGATGGCCTCAGGGGCACTGCCCCTGGCGGTAAAGATCAAAACCGGTGTAAAGGGCGGCCTGGTAGGGCTCGCCCTCCTGGGCGGCATCATAGCCGTTCCAGCCGTGGCGCACCCGGAGAAGCCGCAGGGTACCCACCCAGTAGAGCTTGTCCCCGGAGCCGTTAGCGTAGAGGAGGTACCGGCTGCAGGTGTCGCCCAGAACCGTATCTCCCCCGCTGAAGCGGCCGTTGTTGTCCTCGTCCCGGTAAGCCACCACCTGGTAGCTGCCCTCGGCGGCCACGGGGGGAAGCTCCATCCAGTAGCCCCGGAGGAGGCTCGGGTCCTTGATCTCCAGCGGGTTGGAGTAGTCCAATTGGCCCTCGGAGGTCAGGCCCACCAGGGCCAACCTCAGGCCCGAGGCCACCTCCTGCCAGTCCCCCTGAAACCCGCCCGTCACCTTAGGACCTCCAAAACCAGGGATAAGGCCACACGCAGCCAAGAACAGCAGCCCTACCCCTACGGGGAAGATCCTCGTCAGCCCCACGGTTCACCTCCGGAGGGGAGGCTACCCCCCGGAGGTTAACAGGCGGTAAACGATCCCCTCCCCAGGGCACCTCCCCCGGCGAAGCCAAGGCGGCGTCAGGCCGGCTCCTTCTGGAAGAGCCCCTGCCGGACCTCCTCCAGGATCGGCGCCAAGGGGCGGCCCGCCTCGAGGGCCCGAATGAGGGCGCTCCCCACCACCACCCCGTCGGCCACCGCCGCCTGGGCAGCGGTCTCCCGCCCCGAAACCCCGAACCCCACCGCCACGGGAAGGGGAGTCTTGGCCCGGATCCGCCGCACCAGGTCCCGCACCTCCTCGGGCAGGCGCTCCCGCTCCCCCGTCACCCCGGTCACGGAGACCGCGTAGACGAAGCCCGTGGCGTGGCGGACCACGGTCTCCACGCGCCTTTCCGTGGAGGTGGGCGCCAGGAGGAAGACCGTCTCCAGGCCGATCTCCTGGGCCAGGCGCACCAGGGCCGGGTCCTCGTCCGGGGGGAGGTCGGGGAGGATCAGGCCCGTGGCCCCCGCCTGCTGGAAGAGGCTGAAAAAGCGCTCAGGACCCCAGGCCAGGACCGGGTTCAGGTAGGTCATGAGGAAGAGGGGCTTAGGGGTGAGGGCGCGCACCTCCCGCACCAGCTCCAAAACCCCCTGGACGCTCATGCCCTTCTTGAGGGCCACCTCGCTGGCCCGCTGGATCACGGGGCCATCCCCCAGGGGGTCGGAGTAGGGCAGGCCGATCTCCAGAAGGTCGGCCAAAGGCAGGACCTCCCTGACCGCCTCCAGGAAGCCTTCGCGGCTGGGGAAGCCCGCGGTGAGGTAGGGGATGAGGGCGGCCCGGCCTTCGGCCCTGGCCCGGAGGAAGGCCTCGCGGGTGGTCACAGCTCCCCCCCCAAAAGGCGCATGGCCTCGGTCACGTCCTTGTCCCCCCGGCCGGAGAGGTTGAGGACCACGATCTGGTCCTTGTCCATCTCCGGCACCACCTTGGCCGCGTGGGCGATGGCGTGGGCCGACTCCAGGGCGGGGAGGATGCCCTCCAGGCGCGCCAGGAGCTTGAAGCCCTCCAGGGCCTCCTCGTCCGTCACGCCGGCGTACTCCGCGATCCCCTGGTCGGCGTAGTAGCTGTGCTCCGGCCCCACCCCCGGGTAGTCCAGGCCCGCGGAGACGGAGTGGGCCGGGGTGATCTGGCCGTCGTGGTCGTAGAGGAGGTACATGTAGCTGCCGTGCAAGACCCCCCGCTTTCCCGCCCCGATGCTGGCCGCGTGCCTGCCCGTGGAAAGCCCCTCCCCCGCCGCCTCCACCCCGATGAGCCTCGGGCGCTCCCCCTCCGGCAGGTAGGCGAAGGGAGCGAAGAGGCCGATGGCGTTGGAACCCCCGCCCACCGCGGCGATGAGGGCGTCGGGGTAGCGGCCGAAAAGCTCTAGGCTCTGGGCCTTCACCTCCTCGCCGATGACGCTCTGGAACTCCCGCACCATCATGGGGTAGGGGTGGGGGCCCACCACCGAGCCCAGGATGTAGAAGGTGCTGCGCACATGGGTGAGCCAGTCCCGGATGGCCTCGTTGGTGGCGTCCTTGAGGGTGCGGCTCCCCGCGGCCACAGGCCGCACCTCGGCTCCCAGAAGCTTCATGCGGAAGACGTTCAGGGCCTGCCGCCTAACGTCCTCCTCCNCGGCTCCCCGCGGCCACGGGCCGCACCTCAGCCCCCAGGAGCTTCATGCGGAAGACGTTTAGGGCCTGCCGCCTCACGTCCTCCTCTCCCATGTAGACCACGCACTCCAGGCCGAAAAGCGCCGCCACCGTGGCCACGCTGACCCCGTGCTGGCCCGCCCCCGTTTCGGCGATAACCCGCCTCTTGCCCATGCGCCGGGCCAGAAGGGCCTGGCCCAGGGTGTTGTTGATCTTGTGGGCCCCGGTGTGGAGGAGGTCCTCCCGCTTCAGGTACACCTGGGCCCCGCCCCAGTGCTGGGAAAGCCTCTTGGCGTGAAAAAGGGGGGTGGGGCGCCCGGCGAAGGCCTTGAGGTAGTGGGCGAGCTCCTCCAGGAAGGCGGGGTCCCGCTTGGCCTCCTTGTAGGCGGCCTCCACCTCTTCCAAGGCGGGAATCAGGGTCTCGGGGACGTACCGACCCCCGTAGGGGCCAAACCGCCCCCGCTCGTCGGGCAAGGGAAAATCCGGCAACCTCAGCATGGCTGACTCCAAACAGGGCACGGGGTGCCCAAAGCCCACTCATCCTAAAGCCTCTTCGCCCGGGCGCAAAGCGGCCTCAGGCCCGGTAGCGCCCGTGCCTCCACGGGAAGGCGCAGGGGGTTCTCGCCCGCATACGTCTAGGGTAGGGCCCTTGGGGCCAGAGGGCAAGTAGACTTGAGGGCATGGAGCCGCTCAAAGAAATCCCCGTTCTGGACAAGGGCTTCGTGCGCCTGGTGGAGGCCATGGGGGACGACGGCGCCATCGTCCAGGCCGCCCGGGTGTCCTACGGGGAGGGCACCAAGACGGTGCGGGAGGATGCCGCCCTCATCGACTACCTCATGCGCCACCGCCACACCAGCCCCTTCGAGATGGTGGAGTTCAAGTTCCACGTGAAGGCCCCCCTCTTCGTGGTGCGGCAGTGGTTCCGCCACCGCACCGCCAGCGTCAACGAGATCTCCGGGCGCTACTCCGTGCTCAAGGAAGAGTTTTACGAACCGCGGGCGTGGCGGAGGCAAGCCCGGCGGAACAAGCAGGGCTCCGAGGGGGAGGTGGCCGACCCGGAGGCCCTGGCCCTCCTCCAGGGGGTGGAGGGGGAGGCCTACCGGGCCTACCGGGCCCTTCTGGAAAGGGGGATCGCCCGTGAGATGGCCCGCATGGTCCTGCCCCTGAACCTCTACACCGAGTTCTACTGGAAGCAGGACCTCCACAACCTCTTCCACTTCCTGGCCCTGCGCCTGGCCCCCGAGGCCCAGTGGGAGATAAGGCAGTACGCGGAGGCCATCGCCCGTCTGGTGAAGGAGAGGGTGCCCCTGGCCTGGCAGAGCTTCGAGGAGCACGTGCTCCGAGGGGCCCACCTCTCCCGCACCGAGCTCAAGGCCCTCCAGGGCCTCCTCACCCCGGAGCTCTACGAGAAGGCCCTCCTGGCCTTGGGGCTTACCCCCTCCCGGGTGCGGGAGGCCCTGGACAAGGTCTTCGGTCCCGAACCCTAGGAGGCTGAGGGGAACTCCGGCCGCTTCCCCGTGCGTTCGGCGATGAGCCGGTAAAGCTCCTCCTCCGTGAGGGTGGGCACCCCCAGGGCCCGGGCCTTCTCCAGCTTGCTCCCCGGGGCCTCCCCCACCACCAGGTAGCCCGTCTTGCGGCTCACGGCGTCCGTCACCTTGGCCCCCAGGCGCCGGAGGAGGGCCTTCACCTCCTCCCGGGGCCGGGAAAGCTCCCCGGTGAGGACGAAGGTGAGACCCTTGAGGGCCTCCCCGCCCCGCTCCTTGGCCTCCATCTCCACCCCCGCTTCCTTCAGGCGGCGCACCAGGTCGCGGAAAGCCGGGTTGCGGAGGGTCTCCAGGATGCCCTTAGCGGTGAGCTCCCCCACCTCCTCCACCTCCAGAAGCTCCTCCAAGGAGGCCTCCAGGAGGCGGTCCATGGTGCGGAAGCGCGCCGCCAGGTTGCGGGCCAGGACCTCCCCCACCCCGGGAAGCCCCAGGGCGTAGAGGAGGCGCTCCAGGCCCCGCCCCTTGCTCTCCTCGATCTGGCGGAGGAGGTTTTGGGCGCTCTTTTCCCCCATGCGCTCCAGGCCCAAAAGGTCCTCCTCCTTGAGGCGGTAGAGGTCGGCCACATCCTTCACCAAGCCCCTTTCCAGGAGCTTTTCGATGAGCTTCTCCCCCAGGCCCCCGATGTCCATGGCCTTGCGGGAGGCGTAGTGGCGGAGGGCCTCGAAGCGCTTGGCGGGGCACAAGGGGTTGGGGCAGCGGTGCACCTTGCCCTCCTTGACCAGGCGGTGGCCGCACTCGGGGCAGGCTTCGGGCCAGAGGATGGGCTTCTCCTCGCCGGTGCGCCGCTCTTTGAGCACCCTCAGGACCTCGGGGATCACCCCCCCGGCCTTGTGCACCAAGACCCAGTCCCCCACGCGCACGTCCAGCTCCTCGAGGTAGCTCTCGTTGTGGAGGGTGACCCGGGCCACCTCGCTTCCCTCAATGAAAACGGGCCTCAGGAGGCCCACCGGGGTTACCCGGCCCGTGCGCCCCACCTGGAAGACCACGTCCAAAAGCTGGGTTTCCTTTTCCTCCGCGGGGAACTTGTAGGCGATGGCGAAGCGGGGGGCCCGGGCGGTGTAGCCCAGCTCCCGCCAAAGGGAAAGCTCATCCAGCTTCACCACCACCCCATCCGCCTCGAAGGAAAGGCTCCGCCGCTCCCTCAGCCAGGACTGGTACACCCCCTCCACTCCCTCCGCCCCGTAGGCCCGGGCGAAGCCGTGCTCTACGGGGAAGCCCTTCTCCTTGAGCCAGTGGAGGAGGTCCAGCTGGGTCCTCAGGCCCGACTCCTCCAGGCCCAGCCCCAGGGCGTAGAAGGTGGCCCTGAGCCCCCTTCCCGCGGTGATCCGGGGGTCCTTTTGCCGCAGGCTCCCGGCGGCGGCGTTCCGGGGGTTCTTGAAGACCTTCTCCCCCTTTTCCTCCAGCTCCTCGTTGAGGCGGAGGAAGGCCTCGAGGGGCATGTAGACCTCCCCCCGGACCTCGAGGCGCTCCGGCACCCCCTTAAGCCTTCGGGGGATGGTGGGGATGGTGAGGAGGTTCTGGGTGACCTCCTCCCCCGTCTCCCCGTCCCCCCGGGTGGCCCCCCAGACCAGGATCCCCTCCTCGTAGTAGAGGTTCACGGAGAGCCCGTCCACCTTGTGCTCCACCGCGTAGGCGAAGGGGCCCTTCCGCCCCAGGGCCCGCTCGAGGCGCTCCTCAAAGGCCCTGACCTCCTCCAGGGTGAAGGCGTTGTCCAGAGAGTACATGCGGGTGGGGTGGCGGAGGGGGCGGAAGGTGGCCTCAAGGTAGCCTAGCGGCTGACCAAGATAGCCTAACGGCTGACCCAGGGGCCTGGCCCCCACCTGCGCCGTGGGGGAGTCGGGGCTTTTGAGCTCGGGAAAACGCTCCTCCAGCTCCTCAAGCTCGCGAAGCAGTCGATCGTACTCGGCATCGGAGATCTCCGGGGCGTCCAGGACGTAGTAGCGGTAGTTGTGGTAGCGGATGAGGTCCCTTAGCTCGTTGGCGCGCCTTCTGGCCTCCTCCAGGGTCATGGTTCCAGTCTACCTTGGGGTATACTGGGCCTGACCCTGGGGCCCTCGGCCAAGCTCCGGGGTGGATATCGTGTGCGTAAGGAAAGGAGGTCTGAAGG
This sequence comes from Thermus thermamylovorans, assembly GCF_004307015.1. Classification (NCBI taxonomy): domain Bacteria; kingdom Thermotogati; phylum Deinococcota; class Deinococci; order Thermales; family Thermaceae; genus Thermus; species Thermus thermamylovorans. The sequence goes on along the minus strand of NZ_SIJL01000009.1, from coordinate 4,016 downwards.
TGAAGCAGAAAGCCGTGCTGTTGCTGCTCCTAGGAGCCCTGGCCCTCCTCCTCACCGCCTGCCCCAGGCGGGCGGCGGAGGAGGCCCCGGCTCCCGCGGAGGCCCCTGGCGCGGAGGTACGGGTAGGGATCGCTTTTGACGCCGGCGGCAAGTTCGACCGTTCCTTCAACCAGTCCGCCTGGGAGGGGGCGGAGCGGGCCGCCCGGGAGCTTGGGGTGCAGATCTTCGACTTCGAGCCCGCCGACCCCGCCCAGGTGGGCCAGGGGATCCGCACCTTCGCGGAGGAGGGCTTCGACCTGGTGATCGGGGTGGGCTTCGCCAACGAGCCCGCCATCGCCGCCACGGCCCGGGAGTTCCCCAACGTGAACTTCGCGGTCATCGACGCCGTCCCCGGGGAGGGTGAGCTGCCCAACGCCCTGGGCATCGTCTTCCGCGAGCACGAGGGGAGCTTCCTGGTGGGCTACATCGCCGGCAAGCTCACCCGCACCGGGGTGGTGGGCTTCATCGGCGGCATGGACATCCCCCTGATCCACAAGTTCGAGGCCGGCTTCCGCGCCGGGGCAGAGTACGCCTTCCGGGAGGACGGCATAGAGGGCCGCGTCCTGGTGGGCTACGTGGGCAACACCCCCGCGGCCTGGAACGACCCCGCCCGGGCCAAGGAGATCGCCGCCAGCCAGGCCCGGCAGGGGGCGGACATCATCTACGCCGCTGCGGGCGGCTCGGGGCTTGGCCTGATCGACTTCGTCAAGGAGCAGATGTGCCTCAGGGAGGGCGGGGCGGTGCGCTTCGTACGGGAGAGCCCCTTCTTCTTCCTCAACCCCTACCCCGAGTACGAGGCCCGCTGCGGCGGGGACACCACCCCCATGTTCTTCATCGGGGTGGACGCCAACCAGAACTACCTGGGGGACACGGACAACGACCCCTTCACCCTCAACCACGGCCTCACCTCCATGGTGAAGCGGGTGGACGTGGCCGTCTTCGAGGCCATCCAGGCCGTGGTGGAGGGCACCTTCCGGGGCGGGGTGCGGGAGCTGGGCCTGGCCGAGGAGGGGGTAGGCTACGCCCTGGACGAGTACAACATGAGCCTCATCCCCTGGGACCTCCAGGACCGGCTGGAGGACCTGAAGCAGGCCATCATCAACGGCGAGATCCAGGTGCCGGAGACCCGCTAAGGGGAAGATGGGGGTGCCGGGGGCCCTGGCCCCCGGCTCTGCTATACTCCCCTCGTGGCGAAGGCCCTGGCGCTACAAGGCATCACCAAGCGCTTCCCCCTGGTCCTGGCCAACGACCGCATCGGCCTGGACCTGGAGTGGGGCGAGGTCCTGGCCCTGGTGGGGGAGAACGGGGCGGGCAAGTCCACCCTGATGCGGATCGTCTACGGCCTCCTCCCCCCGGACCGGGGGGAGATGTGGGTGGCGGGCCGCCCCTACCGCCCCAAAAGCCCCCTGGACGCCATCCGCGCCGGGATCGGCATGGTCCACCAGCACTTCATGCTGGTGGAGCCCTTCACCGTCTTGGAAAACCTGGTCCTGGGCCTGGAACCGGGAAGCCCCTTCTTCCTCAACCTGGAGCAGGCCAGACGGCGGGCTTCGGCCCTCATGGAGGAGCTGGGCTTTCAGGTCCCCTTGGACGAGCGGATCGAGAACCTGCCCGTGGGGCTGCAGCAGCGGGTGGAGATCCTCAAAGCCCTCTACCGTGAGGCCAAGATCCTCATCCTGGACGAGCCCACCGCCGTCCTCACCCCCCAGGAGGCGGAGGAGCTCTTCCGTTTCCTCCGGGCCTACGCGGCCAAGGGCAACGCCGCCATCTTCATCAGCCACAAGCTGAAGGAGGTTTTGCAGGTCTCCGACCGGGTTACGGTGATCCGGGACGGGAGGGTGGTGGGCACGGTGAGGACCCCGGCGACCTCTCTGGAGGAGCTGGCCCGCATGATGGTGGGGCGGGAGGTGGTCCTGCGGGTACCGAAGGGCCCCGCACGGCCCGGGGAGGTGGTGCTGGAGGTGGAGGGCCTCGAGGCCCCTCCCCGGCTCAAGGGGGTGAGCTTTAGGGTGCGCTCCGGGGAGATCGTGGGCATCGCCGGGGTGGAGGGGAACGGGCAGACGGAGCTGGTGGAGGCCCTCACCGGGCTTCGGCCCCACCGGGGGGTGGTGCGCTACCTGGGAAAGCCCCTCCCCCCCCTGGCCCGCAGGGTCCGGGAGGCGGGGGTGAGCCACATCCCCGAGGACCGGCAGGCCCGGGGCCTGGTGCTGGACTTCTCCGTGCGGGAAAACGCCGTCCTCGGCGACCAGCACCGGAGGCCCTTCCGGGGGTTTTTGGGCTTTCTGGACGGCGACCGGCTGGAGGCCCACGCCCGGGAGCTGGTGGAGACCTTCGACGTCCGCCCCCGCTCCACCGGGCTTTCCGCAAGGCGCTTCTCCGGGGGCAACCAGCAGAAGATCGTGGTGGGCCGGGAGCTCCTCAGGGCCCCCAGGCTCCTCGTGGCCGCCCAGCCCACCCGGGGGGTGGACGTGGGGGCCATCGAGTTCATCCACCAGCGCCTGGTGGAGGCCCGGGACCGGGGTCTGGCGGTGCTCCTGGTTTCCGCCGACCTCTCCGAGGTGCTCTCCCTCGCTGACCGCATCCTGGTGATGTACGAGGGCAGGATCGTGGGGGAGCTCACCCCCGAAGAGGCCAAGGGCCAGCCGGAAGGCTACCTGGAGGAACGGCTCGGCCTCCTCATGGCCGGGGTCCCGGCCTGAGGCGGGGGGTGTAGAATGGAGGACAAATGTCCCGTGAACCCCTTCTCCGGGTAGAAGGCCTGGTCAAGGACTTCGGGGGCCTAAGGGCGGTGAACGGCTGCACCTTCGCCGTGGCGGAGGGCTCCATCACCGGCCTCATCGGCCCCAACGGGGCGGGCAAGACCACGGTCTTCAACCTCATCACCGGCTTCCTCAGGCCCGACGCGGGCCGGGTCCTCTTCCAGGGGGAGGAGATCACCGGCCTGCCCCCCTACCGGATCTTCCGCAAGGGCCTGGCCCGCACCTTCCAGATCCCCCGGGAGCACCGCCTCCTCACCGTCTTGGAAAACCTGATGCTGGTGCCCCTGGGCCAGCTGGGAGAAGGGTTCTGGAACGTCTGGTTCCGGCCCCAGGCGGTGCGGGCCCAGGAGGAGGCCATCCGGCAAAGGGCCCTGGAGGTCCTGGAGTTCGTGGAGCTCCTCCACCTCAAGGACGAGTACGCGGGCAACCTCTCCGGGGGGCAGCGGAAGCTTCTGGAGCTGGCCCGGGTTCTCATGGCCGAGCCCAGGCTGGTCCTTTTGGACGAGCCCGGGGCCGGGGTGAACCCCACCCTGATGAAAAAGCTTGCGGAAAAGATCCTGGAGCTCAACCGCAAGGGCCTGACCTTCCTCATCATCGAGCACGACATGGACCTGGTGATGCGGCTTTGCGACCCCATCGTGGTCCTGAGCGAGGGGAGCGTCCTCAAGGAGGGCTCCCCGGAGGCGGTGCGGCGGGACCCCAAGGTCCTGGAGGCCTATTTGGGAGGGCAGTATGGCGCTTTTGAGGGCTGAGGGGATCGTGGCCGGCTACGGGGAGCTGGAGATCCTCAAGGGGGTCCGCCTGCGGGTGGACCCCGGGGAGATCGTGGTGATCATCGGCCCCAACGGGGCGGGGAAGAGCACCCTGGTCAAGGCCCTCTTCGGCCTGGTGCGGGTGAAGGAGGGCCGGGTGGAGTTCGCCGGGGAGGAGGTCACCCGCAAGCCGCCGGAGCTCCTCATCCGCAAGGGCATGGCCTACGTGCCCCAGGTGAACAACGTCTTCCAGAACCTCACCGTGGAGGAGAACCTGGAGATGGGGGCCTACGTGCTACAAGGGGACCTTAAAGAGCGCAAGGAGCGGGTCTACACCCTCTTCCCCCGGCTCTACGAGCGCCGGGGGCAGAAGGCGGGGCAGCTTTCCGGGGGGGAAAGGCAGATGGTGGCCATCGGCCGGGCCCTGATGCTCTCCCCCAAGCTCCTCATCCTGGACGAGCCCACC